>JAQBOY010000162.1 GCA_028287805.1 Mucilaginibacter sp. | reverse complement strand
GTACTCCAATAAGCGATATTTAATTTTGTAAAAGTAAATCAAATTATTATTTCTGAAAACAAATCTATAGCTTTTAATTCAAATATACTTTATGGAGATTATTTTTACACTTTACCATTTCGTATATAAACATAAAATAACATTCAATTTAGCTAGTAAATTATAGATTATCAGTTACTATGCATATTTAAGTTGGGGTATTTTTAATGCAAAAGAAAGTAGAGGAGAATCCTCTGTAGTATTATAATGGCCTAGTAATTCGCATAAATAAGCCAAGCAATGTTTAATTAACAAGCAATATTAAATAGCAATAAATGCATAATAACAAAAGGTTCTGAAAATCAGAACCTTTTGTTATTATGCATTTATATTATTCTACATATTTCGGATTAGGTGGATTATTAGCAGCATCTACTACCCCTCTTCTAACGTGTGAGCGTTTTATAGAATAACCGAAGTAAATAACAAAACCAATTAAGAGCCATACAATTAATCTGGCCCAGTTTTCCCAGCCTTCACTGGCTATCATACATAAACACACTACTGCACCCAGCGGACAAACTACCATATACCAGGGCGTTTTAAACGGACGTATAATATCCGGATCTGTTCTGCGCAAAATAAATATGCCCAAACATACCAGCACGAATGCAAATAGCGTACCTATACTCACCATATCTCCTACAATCCTGTCTGGTATAAAACCTGAAAATAGGGATACAAACACAAAAAACAACCATTGTGATTTATAAGGTGTACGGTGTTTAGGATGTAATTTAGAGAATATTGGCGGTATCAGTCCGTCTGTACTCATGGTATAAAATACACGGGTTTGCCCCATTAACATTACCAGGATAACTGATGAAAATCCAGCCAGAATAGCTACGGTAACCAAAGAGGCTAACCAGCCATAGCCAGGCATAAAGTTAGTAATGGCGTAAGTTACAGATGCTTCTTTACCTTGTATTAAAAAGTCTTTATAAGATGCTAAACCAGTTAATACGTGTGAAAAAAGTATATAAAGTGCGGTACAGATAACTAACGATATGAGGATACCTTTTGGCATATCTTTTTGCGGATTTTTAGCTTCCTGTGCCGCTGTAGAAACTGCATCAAAACCTATAAAAGCAAAAAACACTACGCTTGCTCCCCGTAAAACTCCCAACCAACCATGATTAAATGTATCGGCATAGTTTACTACTCCGGTACTTACTTTAACCGATCCGGCATCAGCAGGAATCATATAAGGTGTATGGTTAGCAGGATTAATATATTTCCATCCCAAACCGATGATCAATAATACAATAGCTACTTTAACCACAACAATTATATTATTAACCACTGCTGATTCAGCTGTGCCACGTATTAACAAAAGCGTTAACATTAATATAATAAAAATAGCAGGCAGGTTAATTAGCCCATGAGCACCGTACTCCGCCGCATACATACCTGTTGTGGTAATTGATGACTCAAAAGGCGAATGACATAAGGAGAAAGGGATATGTACATGAAAAAATGTATTTAAAAACTCATTAAAATATTGCGACCAGCCAATTGAGACCGTAGCTGCGCCTAATGCATATTCGAGCACCAGATCCCATCCTATTATCCAGGCTATAAATTCGCCCATTGTAGCATAAGAATAGGTATAGGCCGAACCTGCAATAGGTATCATACTGGCAAACTCGGCATAACATAACCCGGCTAAAGCGCAACCTGATGCAGCAATAATAAAGGAAATGGTAACTGCTGGGCCAGCATGTTCACCAGCAGCAGCGGCTGTACGAACAAAGAGACCCGCGCCAATAATAGCACCTATACCTAAGGCTATTAATGACCCAACCCCTAAAGTTCTTTTTAAGGTCTTTTCCGACTCCACGGTTGCAGCCAGCAGTTGTTGAATAGGTTTTTTAATAAAAAGCTTCATATAGAATTAAGATACAGTTAATCGTACCCCAAACATACTTAGTTTTTTTTAAAGATAAGTAAAGAGTACAGGCAAATAACATACATTTATTATAATGTAACAAAAATTATAATAAATCTGCCATAAAATACAGATCAATTTCAGTTTTTACGCATAAAAAAAGGCATTCATGTAGAATACCTCTTTTATAAACGTATAAATATATTTTAAAGAGTCTTATTTGCCTTAATTACATGCATATTCATTGATCTTAAATGCAATTCCTTTTGAATCCGCTTATTATGATTAACTTCTTTATGCAAATGCGGTGCTATAACCAACGAAACAATAGACATCAGTTTAATTAATATATTCATGGATGGGCCAGATGTATCTTTAAACGGATCACCTACAGTATCACCCGTTACCGAAGCCTTATGCGGTTCTGATTTTTTATAATACATTTGGCCGTTGATCTCCACTCCTTTTTCAAATGATTTCTTAGCATTATCCCATGCGCCACCCGCATTGCTTTGAAATATCCCCATCAATACACCCGATACCGTTACACCTGCCAATAGGCCGCCTAATACTTCAGGGCCAAAAGCAAATCCTATAATTATTGGTGTGATCAATGCGATCAAACCGGGAGCAATCATTTCGCGGATGGAAGCTTTGGTAGATATGGCTACACATTTTTCATACTCCGGTTTGGCTTTATACTCCATAATGCCCGGTATTTCATGAAACTGGCGGCGAACTTCCTCCACCATAGCCATAGCTGCCCTGCCTACTGCCGAAATAGCCAATGCTGAAAATATAAAAGGAACCATGCCGCCAATAAATAAACCGGCCAGTACATCGGCTTTATAAATATCAATATGATCAATACCTGCTACACCAACAAAAGCAGCGAATAAAGCTAATGAAGTTAATGCTGCCGAGGCAATAGCGAATCCTTTACCTGTTGCCGCCGTAGTATTACCTACCGCATCCAAATTATCTGTACGGTGTCTTACTTCTTCGGGCAACTGGCTCATTTCTGCAATACCACCTGCGTTATCCGCTATTGGGCCAAATGCATCAATTGCTAATTGCATAGCGGTTGTTGCCATCATGCCGGCAGCGGCAATAGCCACGCCATATAAACCTGCAAAGTGGAATGAACCATAAATACCGGCCGCTAACACCAAAATAGGCATCACTGTAGATTCCATACCTACAGATAAACCACCAATAATATTAGTAGCATGCCCTGTTGATGATTGGCGAATTATACTTAATACAGGGCGTTTGCCCATAGCGGTATAGTATTCGGTGATAATAGACATTAAGGTACCAACAATTAAGCCTACAACTATAGATAGGAAAACCCCCGTTTTATCAAATATTACTGCTCCTGATTTAATAACGCCTTCAGCATTCAGATCACGTATTAAATACAGATTACCTTCGGGCAATATCCATCTTACTGCAAAAAAGGTAGCGATAGCTGTTAGTACAATTGATACCCAGTTACCTATATTCAGCGCTTTTTGCACGCTGTCTGTCTCGTTTTTAATTTTAACTAAAGATGCGCCGACAATAGAGAATATTAAACCCAAACCGGCTATTACCATTGGTAATAAAACCGGTGCTATACCGCCAAAATTATCATGCGATACAATCTCACGGCCCAATACCATTGTAGCCAGCATGGTAGCTACATAGGAACCAAATAAATCTGCCCCCATACCGGCTACGTCCCCTACATTATCACCAACATTATCAGCAATGGTTGCAGGGTTACGCACGTCATCCTCAGGAATGCCAGCTTCTACCTTGCCTACCAGGTCGGCGCCTACATCAGCGGCTTTGGTATAAATGCCACCGCCTACACGGGCAAATAAAGCTATAGATTCGGCACCTAATGAAAATCCAGCCAAAACATCTAATGCCTTTGCCATTGCCTCATGGTTTACATCGGCACCTGTATTTTTAACATAAATGGTATAAAAAACAATAAAAAGTGAGCCCAAACCTATTATAGCTAATCCGGTTACGCCTAACCCCATAACTGTACCACCTGTAAATGATACTTTTAAAGCTTTAGCCAAACTGGTACGCGCGGCCTGGGTAGTACGCACATTAGCTTTTGTAGCTATCCGCATACCTAAATAACCTGCAAATGCCGAAAGAAATGCACCAACCAGGAAAGAAACAGCAATAACCGGGCTGGAGCCAGCTATCGTAGTACCTGAATAAGCCAGCAGCAATCCGGCTATTACTACAAAATAACCCAATATCTTCCATTCAGCACGTAAAAACGCCATAGCGCCATCAGCAATATATCCCGCAAGCTCATTCATATTGGCATCACCCGTTTCCTGTTTAGTTACCCAGGCAGATTTTACAGCCATTACCAGTAGTCCAATTAGCCCGAACACGGGGATTAAATAAAGCAAATAATTGTAGAAAAAATCCATAGTTATAAGTTAGTTATTAAGAATGTTTTATTCGTATGATATAATTGGTGCTGCAAATTAGTAAAATTAATTTCTTTACAACAGCCTGTTAATTATAAAGTTTTTTGAATAGTTTAGGGCTCTAAACCCCTTATACATATGGAAAAAAAATCAGAACGAATAAATTTAAAGCATGAATTGGGTCTGCTTGACGGAACCATGCTGGTAGCTGGCTCCATGATAGGTTCTGGTATTTTTATCGTAAGTGCAGATATTGTTCGTAATGTAGGTTCATCTGGTTGGCTCATTGTTATATGGCTTATAACTGGTTTTATGACCTTAACCGCTGCTGTAAGCTATGGCGAATTAAGTGCTATGTTCCCAAAAGCAGGCGGACAATATGTTTATTTAAAGGAGGCTTATAACAAATTGATTGCCTTTTTATACGGCTGGAGTTTTTTCGCCGTGATACAAACCGGCACTATAGCCGCGGTGGGTGTAGCCTTCTCTAAATTCACCGCTTATTTAATACCGCAGGTTAGCGAAGATAATATCCTGTTCAGGCTGCAAACCGGA
>JAQBOY010000154.1 GCA_028287805.1 Mucilaginibacter sp. | reverse complement strand
CCACCAGGTTTTGCCCAAAATCAATTACGGTATCTTTTTGTGGTGTAATAATTACTTTAAGCGGATGAAATACTTCGTGTTTGCGTATCTCATTGATTACTGGTGCAACTAAGTTTTTATATTCTTCATTAATGATACCAACGGATCGCCATTTACTGTCGTCGTAATCGCTTAAATTCCATCCTGTACGCTCCAGCCTGGCGTCATAAATTTCACCATTATAAAATGAAGATGACATCACAGGCCCGTTGGCTGATTTCCATTTGCCATCGGAACCAATTGCAGTCTTTGTACCGTCAGTAAAAGTTATTTCCAGCTGAAATAATAAAGCGAGGTCTTTGCCATAAATATTTTTCCATTTATCAAGGTGCCCACGATACCATCCGTCTCCTAAGGAAGCTCCGCCTGCATTTTTTCCGGTTTTTAATAAGGAGGTAACATCATAGGTTTCATATTGAAGTCGTTTGTTATAGCTTGTCCAACCGGGTGCAAAATAATCTGCGCTTATCCTGTGGCCATTTAAGTAAGCTTCAAAAATACCGTGTGCGGTGATATATAGCCGGGCTGATTTAACCGGCTTGTTTAATAAAAACGAAGTCCTTAAAATAGGGTTCGGCCCATCAACCGTATCTGCCGGATTATTACTGATTATCCATTTTGCGGTCCAGTCCTGCGGATGCAGCAAGCCCATTTCCCAATAATTATAATCGCTCCATGCAGACACATTGCCTTTGTTGTCCCAAACTCTAACCTGCCAGTAACATCTTTCACGGGATGTTAAAGCCGGCCCGTTATATTCCACATTAACTGATTGATCAGAGGCTATTTTCCCGGTTTTCCATAGTGCTTTATTTCTTCCCGCCGCATTCTCACCAATCGTTACCCGTATTTCATATGCAGATTGCATAACAGCTGTTGCCGTAGAGCTTAATTTCCAGCTTAATCGGGGTTTAAGGATATCAATCCCTACCGGATTAGTCCTGTACTCGCAAACTAAGTCCTTAACACTTAAGGTTTGGGCATAGGTTGTTACCGAAAAAAACAATAACACAATTAGTGTTCCGGTTTTTAAATACAGCTTTATTGACGACTGCATTTTAGCAGCATACCTTAAATTATTGCTTCTCATATTTATTTAGGTTATATTTTGGTTTATAACGAATCAGAATAATTACTTCCGTTTAAACAAATATATAATTAGTTGCGTGTTCGTACACATTTTTTATGAAATATTTATGGGAAACTAAAAATAACTGCCAGGCTTTAAAATTATAATTTGCTTATTCGGAGTAAATAGTTTCCTCTTCAGCTGTAAAATAGTTCAGGTTCTCTTTAGTAACTATGTCCAGCGGCAGGTATTTTAATAGCGGCACTTCCTTTTTAAAAACCAGATGTTTGGCTAAATAATGAATTCCCCAATACCCCTGCCCTCTTGGATTTTGGTTAATAAGAAAGTTGATCGCTCCTTTATTTAAAAACTGGATATTTTTAGGCAGCAGGTCATAGCCAATGATTTTTATATGCCTTATGTGTCTGTGTTCTAAATAAGCAGCTATTTCATAGGCTTTTGACGTGGTAATGAAAATGCTCTTCAGGTCAGGGGTATTTTCTATTAAAGAATCTAATTGTTTAGTAAACTCTGCAAAATTATTACGGTTAAGTTCCGTCCGTATTATATTATATTTATCTACCAGGTTGTTCTGAATAAAAAAATTGCGAAATCCCTGTTCCTTTTTCATGAGATGCGCCGCGTTGCTAATTTCCTCATCAATATGCGCTATCAAAATAGTACATGGATCGGCCTGCCCGTATTCTGTAAGCCTTCCGGCCAAAAAACCACTTTGGTAAGAGTCCTGGCCAATGTAACTTAAAGGATGGTGCTCTATAATATCCGTATTAAAAAGCACAAATGGAATATTGTTTTTCTTCCATTTTTCAAAAAAGGGAAGCGTCTCTCTATAAAAAATCGGCGAAAGTAATATGCCTGAAGGATTTGATGCTGTTAATTCCTGGGCCTTTTCAATATAGGAGTTTACATCATATGGATTGAAAACATATTGATCAACAACTACCCGGTATTGCTGAAGATCCTTTTCCGCCTTTTCAATACCCTGTTTAGGAGCAAACCAATAAGAATCAACTTGATAATCAGGTATTAAAGCTGCAATATTATAAATCTTGTTAGATACAAGAGCCCTGGCCATAAGGTTAGGCTCATAATTAAGGTCTTTAATTACCTTGAGTACTTTTTCTTTAACTTTTTCAGAAACCCGGCCCCGGTTATGCAATACTCTGTCTACTGTGCCCGCAGAAACCTGTGCCTTTGAAGCAATATCCTTAATTGTGACATTTCCCATATTAAATAAATAAAGCTTATGGTATTATAAGATAATATTTGAATATTAGTTTCTCTCCCAACATTATATATGATAGTTTAATGGCATCGAATAAATTTACTAAACCTCATTAATGTTTCCCTGCCTTAAGGTAGAATTTGCACAAAAATAAAATAAGTAATAACATTTGTTATCGTATTTCAAAAAACATAGTAAAAATGACAAATTATAACGGAAAAATATAATGTGTTCGAACACAAATATTTTTCATGCCTCTTGTTTTTAACAAAAAACTTAATTAGGTTTGGTTAAACCAATTAATATAAGTTATTATTTATGCCAATCAGTAATAACATCATAATATGAACAACTGTATCGAGGATATTAAAAAAAGCAGTATTAGAAAAGAAAAAATCTCTTTGCTTACTTATCCTTTTTCAGATCCCAGTCCTATTCCTGAATTCGGGCGCTTATATCCATATAATCGTTTTGACGGCTATACCGCAAAAGGAACAGAACAGGTATGGGAAATAATTGTGATGGAAAATGATTTTATTAAATTATGGATCAATCCATCTGTAGGCGGAAAAATATGGGGCGCCATTGAAAAATCAACCGGGAAAGAATTTATATACTTTAACCATGTTGCAAAATTCAGAGATGTTGCAATGCGTGGCCCGTGGACTTCAGGAGGAATGGAAATCAATATGGGTATTATTGGCCATTCGCCATCCTGTTCATCACCTGTAGACTATCATATGCGGCAAAATGATGATGGCGGCGTAAGTTGCTTTATCGGCGCTACCGACTGGCCCTCGCGTACTGAATGGCGTGTTGAAATTACCCTGCCACACCATACTGCTTATTTTACCACCAACTGCTGGTGGTACAATAATAGTTGTATGCAGCAATCCTATTATCAATGGAATAATGTGGGTGTCAAAGTAGCTGGCAACCTTGAATATATTTATCCCGGCTATCAACGGTTGGGCCATGATGGAAAATCATTGAGCTGGCCAATAGACGACAAAGCGCATAACTTATCGTTCTACGAACAAAACAATCATGGCGAGTATAAATCTTATCATGTTTTTGGATCGTATAGTGATTTTTGGGGATGTTACTGGCATGACGACAACTTTGGGTTAGGCCATGCTGCTGCTTATGACGATAAACCCGGAAAAAAAATATGGATATGGGGGCTATCAAGGTATGGAATGATATGGGAAGACCTGCTAACCGATCATGACGGGCAGTATGCAGAAGTGCAATCCGGGCGGCTTTTTAATCAAAGTGTTTCTTTAAGCTCCAAAACGCCATTTAAACATCGTTCATTTTTACCCTATACGTATGATACCTGGAACGAGTATTGGTTTCCTGTAAAAGGCATTGGAGGATTAACGTATGGCAATCACCTCTTTTCATTTACAATAGCTGAAGAAAATGGAAAACGGACAATAAATATTTGTGCCAATCAACCTTTAAATCATACGCTAAAAATACTACATCATACAAACGAGGTATTAACTAAGTCTATTAGTTTAATACCTATGCAAACGGTTAGCTATACCCTGCCCGTTGATTTGAACCTGAATGCCATAAAGATCTTATTAAATGATGAAGTTTTTTATAATGCTGCCGAACAAAATGAGCCTTTAAAAAGGCCAACTGAAATTGTTGCCAATTATGATTTTAATTCGGTACAAGCTATAGGTATACAGGCTAAGGAGTGGGAAAGGCAACGTTTTTTTGAAAGAGCGATAGATAAATACAAGTCGTGCCTGGAAAAAGACCCTTATTATATGATGGCTTTAACAGGACTTGCAGGGATTTATTTCAAACAAATGAAATATGAGGATGCTTTAGCGCTTTTATTAACCGCATTATCAATAGATACCTATGATGGTGAGTCTAATTACCTGTATGGCCTGGTTAATTTAAGACTGAATGATATTACTAATGCCAAAGATGGCTTTTCTATAGCCAGCCAATCTGTTGAATATAGAGCTGCTTCTTATTTAGAGCTTGCTAAGATTTTCGTC
>JAQBOY010000122.1 GCA_028287805.1 Mucilaginibacter sp. | reverse complement strand
GCACCATATCGGTGGTTGAATAAACATGATATTTGTCCATCAAATCACAACCACGCGGCGGGGCAACATCATGTGATGGATATACATATAAACGGCCGTCTTTCCAGACATGGGCCGACGGGTCTGCCGTATAGATATCAGTAATAAAAGGATTCTTCTGTGCAAAACAGGTACTCACTAATAAAATTGAAACTACTGCCAATACTGATAGCCTATCAATAATATTCTTTAACATTTTCATACTTTTTCAGGTAATAATTAATTATATATTTAAGTTCATCTTATAAACACTTTCCGCCTTTCTTAAGGTTTTAACCTCATCAGGAATCTGGTAATAACTGGTTTTCTATAACGATCAGGTCGTAGTCTGCTTTAATTAAAAAAGCAATGACAGAACAAGCTTAAGGGAAAAAGATTAATGGATGCTTAATAAAGTATTAAAACTATAGGGGTATTTAAAAATATTTGCAATTAGGAGGTTAGCAAGTAGGAGATGTATAAAAAGCAAATAAATAGCTGTAAATACACAATACTTAAAAGCAATGTCTTATAGCTATTGTTCCGTAAAATTAAATGAAAGAAAAAGCTTATTCTGTCAGATCATGAAAAGTCTTTTTAAACTCCTCATCATAAAGAACTTTGTATTCTTTACTGAAGCTTTCAAAGGTATCCTTCGCTAAAGAATGCTTACCTAAAACCGATAATGCTTTGCATTTAATAACCATTGCTTCCTCATTCACAGGGTCAAAATAAAATATAAGATTAGTAATCTCTATTAATAACTCCGGCTTATGCGTAGCTGAATTAATAAAATGCAGCAGCTTATCAATTACTTCATTAGATATTTCAGCCTTAAAAGTATGAAGCCATTCGTAATCGATATTTGATAAAAAATTCCCCCGTTGAACAATATCGATCAAACATTTTATTGTTTTAATATCCAGTTGATTTTTATCTTTTATAATTTGCAGATAAGTATAATAATCAACGTATACAGCATTAGGATCATAATCTATTTTCCAGTATCCGGTATCTTTTGAAAGATGACAGGGGCCAATTTTTTCCAGCAGGCTCTTTAATTTAGTGATACTTACCGAACGATTATTGCCTGCGCTTTTTGCCGATTTATCATGCCAAAGTATTTCATTTAATTTTTCGGAGGATAAACCTGTTCCCCTTTTTAAAGAATATAATATAATCACTAAAAAAAGCTCTTTAATTACCGGAGTAAATAATTTAGTAATATCCGTTCCGGTGGCATCAATTATTTGCATGTCACCAAATAAAAAAACCGCGCTTTTTGCGTGCATTCCATTTAAGGTACTCTCCTGAGTTAAGGATTGGTCAAGCTTATTTAACTCATGACTTTGAAACTCAATTTTTGATTTTGATGGTACAGAACCTGGTGGTTGAATAATTTTTTTATGGGATTTTTTCATTTTATACCCAATAATAATCACCCCGATAGCCAGGATCAATACTATTAAATACAAATAGTACTTTCCATTATTGGCTGCAATCTTTATTTTATCCAAAGATTCATATGGCGGGCCTAATAAGGTATATATGTTTACTAATGTTCGGTTATCAGAGGTTAATAAGAGTGTTACCGCGACAAATTCTTTGGTGCCGGGACAGTAATAAAGGTCAACAAACGAATTAGTATCATGAAATAAATAAGGTATATTACTGCCTAAAAAACTATAAGTAGGCTGTGTTAATGAGCCACAAATTAATTGAAGCGTTGAATTATATTTATGCTCAGGATAAACTAATCCATAATACATCCTGGCTTTCTCATCAATAATTAATGAGTTGGCAAAAGTGAAATCCTTTTCCTTTACATTTAAATCAAACAGTTTTTTGAATTTTTTATCTGCTACCGTATAACAAAGCATGTCATACATATTTTTGGGGTTAATAATCTGCATACCCGATTCATTTCCATATCCACCTATCAGGTAAGCTGTATCGCCATTGGATGTACTGCCAAGAGCTGCAAGATACCTTGGCGCAAAAAAATCACCTTTGGTTGTTACTGTTTTCCATTTACCCGAATTTAAATGATATTGTTGTACTTCGTTTTTATACCTAAGATAACCGTAACCATCAAACAGGTATAAAGAGGTATCGGTTGCTGAAAAGACCTTATTAAATTGCCAATATTTAGTGGCTGCATCCGGTATAAATTTTTTGTCCCATGTGCGGGTTTCAAAATTAAACTTAGCTACAAATTTTTGATCGGGATAAATGTTATATAAATGATTATCATAAGGATTAAATGCAGACTGGTTACCTATATTTAAATTGATCCTGCCCTTTACATAATTAACAGCGCTCAGGCTTAAATTGCTAACAGAATAAGTATAAAGGGAATCGCTGCCTACAATATATACTGTTTGTTTTTGAGGATTAAAGGCAACGCTGGCAGGCCCGCTTACATTTATGGTTTGTGATAATCGCCAGTCATGATGCATTGCAGCTATCCATGATGGATTAATTACTGCACCATTACTCTGTGCTATAATTTCATGTGCAACAGTTCCTCTTTCTTCATTCAACGGCCAATAATATTTCACCTTCCCATTTTCAGTTATTCTCACATCCCTTACTTTCATGGGTGGGGTATCCGTAGTTTGAAACTGGTTGTGGTTATTTACTCCGAAAAATATTTTAAAATATCCATTCTTTTTTAAATGTAAATTACTTTCAGTAAATGACCTGTTTCCTGAATAAACTGTCACCCTGCCGTTAGTTAAATCAAATTTTATACGCAATTTACTCCATTGGGAGTATAGCAAGTTGCTGTCAATATTAAATGATATTTTAGACAACTTTTCCCCAATAATTAAATTAAAACGATTTTTCGTGATCGAATTATTAATCAGATCAATGTTTTCATTATTATTTTCAATAATTCTTAGTACATATCCAAAATAACTTGCCTGGTTAGGGATAAACGAAAGATCGAAGGAAATCTCAAAATTATCTTTAAAATAAAAAGGCTTATCCGGACTTAAATTAAAAGATGTTCTATTGTCCTGAACAACTCCATAGCTGGAAAACCACAGGCCGTTTGACTGCCCGTAACTTTCAGTTTTGACAATTAATAATACAAAAAAAAGTAAAAAAATAGTTTTAAAAAAATGATTGTCTACTCTCATTATATTTGTATTAATCAATTTCAACATCCTCAACATTTGGATTTATATTGATCAATTCTTAAACGGTTTATAAGTGGCATTTTATTATTGCAATCTCCAATAAAATGATATTTATGTCAAATTTAATTAATAAATATATTCTATTGTGATTACCGCTGGTTTAGTTACAGATTGTAACGGGTAAATCACAAAATTGTATAGTATTTTCTCACAACTATTGCCTTATTTCTCCAATAAAAAATTTCCTAATACAAGGCAATCTATTTCTGTATTTACAAAATCTTTATAGGCATCTTCCGGGGTACATACAATTGGTTCTCCTCTGATATTAAAAGATGTATTAATGAGTATGGCACAACCGGTAAGCTTTTTAAAATCGGTTATTAATTGCCAAAAACGCGGATTACCTTCTTTACTAACCGTTTGAATACGGGCGGAGTAATCAACATGTGTTACCGATGGAATAACAGAACGTATATGGTTTAACCGGCTGGTATGATCCATATCCATATAATTAACCGGTTCCTGTTTGCGTAGATCTTCGTTCACCGGGTATACAAAAAGCATATATGGAGACGGTATATTGGTTTTAAAGTAATTAGAAACATCTTCTAACAATACACTTGGGGCAAAGGGCCTGAACTCTTCCCGCGCTTTTACTTTTATGTTAATTATAGATTGCATTTCCGGATTTCTCGGATCACCTAAAATGCTCCTGTTTCCTAAAGAACGGGGACCAAATTCCATTCTGCCCTGAAACCATGCAATTACTTTTCCATCTGCTATTTTTTCACTCACTATTGCTGTAAGATCATTAAAATTTGCAAAATGCCTGTAAGGCATATTATACTTATTAATAACCCTTAAAAAGTCTTTGTCGCTATATTCCGGGCCTAAATATGCTCCTTTCATAAAATCTTTATCACCGCATATACTTCTTTTATTTTTATAATAAATATGATAGGCCGCATAAGCTGCTCCCAATGCCCCACCTGCATCGCCTGCAGCCGGTTGAATCCATATTTGTTTAAATATTCCTGCTGCTGCTAATTTACTATTGGCAACACAATTTAAAGCTACGCCCCCTGCTAAAACAAGATTGGAACAGTTGGTTAATTTTTGGGCGGTTTTTGCCAAAGCAATTACAATTAATTCGGTTAATTCCTGTATAGCTAATGCCAGATTAATATGATCCTGATTAATTGCTGATTCAGGCTCCCTTTTAGGAAAACCAAAAAGTAATTGCCATCGTTTAGGGTTTGTCATTCTTAACCTGGTAGCAAATTCAAAATACTCCATGTTAAGAATAAATGATCCGTCCTCCCTGAGATCCAATAACTGATCAAGTATTTTTTTCTTTAATTCAATAACGCCCGGCGCTTCAGGATTTCCATAAGAGGCAAGCCCCATCAGCTTATATTCACCATCATTTATTTCAAACCCCAGATAATCAGTAAAAGCTGCATATAAAAGGCCAAGAGAATGAGGAAAGTGAAGCTCGCGAAGTATTTTTATCTCATTAGATATACCATAACAAATGGTTGTGGTTGCCCACTCACCTACCCCATCAATTGTTAGGATGGCGGCTTCGTTAAACGGTGAAGGATAAAATGCACTGGCAGCATGGGATAAATGATGCTCAGGAAATAAAATAGTTGTATTTTTTTTACTTAACAGCGCAATCTTATCTTTTAATAACTTTTTTATAAAAAGTTTTTCTTTTATCCATACTGGTATAGCAGTAACAAAACTGGCCAAACCTTTAGGAGCAAAAGCATGATAAGTTTCTAACAAACGCTCAAACTTGAGCATCGGTTTATCATAAAAAGCAATGGCCGTAATATCATCAATGCTTATACCCGCTTCTTCTAAAACATATTTTATAGCATGTTCAGGGAAGCCGGCATCATGCTTTTTACGGGTAAAGCATTCTTCCTGCGCGGCAGCTATTATTTCGCCATTAATAATAAGGGCAGCAGCACTATCATGGTAAAACGCCGAAATTCCGAGTATTGCAACAGACAAAATATTATGCTAAAATAAAGTGTAAATTAAAGGGGCAAGTGCTGATACGCTGCTTAGTATAATAATTGTAGAAAATAGCAGCAAAATAATAATAAGCGGAATAAGCCAGAACTTTTTTCGGGTTTTTAAAAATAGAAAAAGTTCTTTAAAAAAATCCATAAGCCAAAATTGTTAAGATGATCAAAATGTATGTAAAAGATCACTGTCAATATAGGTGTGATCACGTTCTATAAATAAAGATCTTTGGTCCTTTTTAAATTGCTTTAGTTTCATGCTGTCTTTGCCCAAAAGTTTTCTAAGTAAACCAACAGGCACTACAATTAAAAAAAATAATGCACCCAATATAATTGCAGGGCTAACTGTACTTAATAATTTAGATAGGGCAAACCATAAAAATGCAAAAGGATAAAGTATGATAGGCGCTATAATTGTAATAAGCATAAACACAAGAGCAGCAATAGCATAGTTGTTATTTTTAAAATAAAGAATACAAATTATGCTGACAAGCGTACTTACCTGCCCAAATTCCATACAGTGCTTTTTGGTAATTTCTTCCATAATTTTCTTTTAATTACGCACAATATTTTTTGATTTGTTATTAATTTGCTCAAGCAACAATAACGCAACCTTGTTCTTCTTATCTAATTTCAAAACTTTTTCGGCATACTTTGATGCGCCATCCTTATTATCCATTTTTAAATAGGCATTAGCTATCTGTAATATTACAGGTATGTTAGTCGTATCCTTTTTATATTCATCTTGTAAATGTATTATTTGATCAGTAAAGTTTTTAACCGGATAAAGATTAAAATTGGATGTGTTATTATTAATTGCATAGTTAAGGTAGGGCATTGCTTCTGCCGGTTCATCCAATTTGAGATAATTCACAAAAAGAAATCTTGCTTTATCAAAAGATGGTAATAAATTAAATGATTTTTTAAAATAGAACAGTGTATTTTCATTATCTTTTAGTTCCCCGCTTATCATTGCAATCCGTTCATACAGATCAGCATCTGTTGGATATTCCAGCACCAGGTTTTCCAGCACATTTCTTGCCTTTAATAACTGATGATTAGTGATATAATAACTATATAAGCTATTCATTATATCAGCCCATTTTGCATTTTTAAAAGTAAGGTCATAAGCCAATGTTGCTTCTTCTGAATTAATTTTGTTAGTATCTGCTGAATGCTGATCATTATATGGCCAGTGCCTTTTAAGATTCAGTATTCTATAAACACCCGATAATGAGTCAATCGTATTAACCGGCATATTACTTAGCAATTGTTCAAATGTCATCTCTTTTTCTGTAGTAGCCGGAACGATATGCTCTTTTTTAATTGCCCGGTAAAAAACATCTGACATGATTGCATACCCTTGCAGGTTTGGATGAACATGATCTACCATCAACTCATCGCCAATAATATGATGGCCTGCATAAGCTTCAAAAGCAGCCTTTGTATCAATCAGATATGTATTTGGATATTTCTTACACAATTGGGTTAATATTTCGTTAAACTGCTCAGGTGCCCTAAAACGTAAACCATCCAAATCCTTAGCTTTTATAAAATAATTTTGGGCTTGTATAAAGTCCTGCTGCATGTAATTTATACGACCTAAATAATAGTTACAATCCGCGCTGAAATTGTATAGCTGATCAGCCTTTTTTAAGTAGGTATCAGCTGCATTCAGATCTCTATTTTCAAAAGCATTTATGCCAAGCGTAAGATTCTTTTTAAAACCTGAAAATTTTTGGTTATCAGACGAAAAGCTTACAAATGGTTTCAAATCCTTTTCATTACTTACTAAATTACTTACAAAAAGAGGAATATGGCGTTCATTAAACAAGTTCAATAACTTGTCCATATTAGATCTGAATTGAATAACCCCCTTTTCATACATAGCTGAATAATAAGGAATTTCCTGCGAAGCAACCATTAACTGCATACGGCTTCCACCCGGGTTTAACTCTTTACTTCCAAATGCAGTTTTAGTTTTTTCATAAACATTGATCACCAGTTGAGCAAGCCTCATATCACGCATCTTCAAAATGAGATTGGTGATATAGGGATTGCTGCCTATATTTTGCGTTGAACCAGCACCTAATGCACCATAAAATTCATTATGCCCTGTATATACCAGTACCGCATCAGGCTCATAATTTACCACCTGTTTAGCAAAGCCTAACACAGTATAGGAGTTTACTGCAGTTAAAGAAAGGTTGATTATTTCAAATTTTTTATTGGGGAAATTATGTGTTAGGCGGTATTGCATCCATCGGTGAAAAGATCCATTATGAAAATAAGGATACCCAATAGTTGTAGATTCACCAAGTACAAATATTCGTATAGTGTTATTATCTTTTTTCTTTTTAAATAACTCCCTGTTACCTGTGGTAGCGATCCTGTTATCTGTAAAGTATTTTTTAGAGGCATCCGGGTTAAATACAAGGTAATCATGATCTTCACTGGATTCAACAAACACATTAAAATTATAACCGTAGTGAAATACCCTTAAGGAAACTTCTATTAAAAGTAAAATTAATAAAGGGATCAGTATAATACTGATCCCTTTAAATAATACAATTCTTTTTTTAGAAAGCCCTTTATACGATAATTGTGAATTCGTTTTTACAGGCATAGTGTTAGTTTAATTATCAGCACATCTAATTTAATAACTAAAAGTGGCATAAAAATAAATTAATACCCCGCATTTTGCTGCCATTGCGGATTTAGTGTCATTTCGGCAAAAGGAATTGGCGCTAAATATTTTTGGGTAACATTTACTCCGGCAGGAATTGAATTTTCTGAAGGATCACGTGCCGTGATTATTGACGGAAGTAATTGTAACCGAACAATATCAAACCAGCGCATACCAAATTCTCCGGCAAACTCGTAAGCTCTTTCATATACTACAGCATTTCTGAATGCAGTTTGTGAAAGGCCCGGAGTTAATGGTAATTCGCCTGCCCGTGCCCGTACCAAATTAATTGCTGCATACCCTGCAGAAGTTGGCCCGCCCCCTGCCATATTTGTAGCTTCAGCATAATCTAATAACACTTGCGGGTAGCGAATAATATCAGTCGCTTTATTGGTACTTGGCTTTATAGAAAGAATTTGGGTAGCCGTTTCATTAACACCGTCACCGTTAAGCCCTGCCCTGAATTTTTTGTAATAAGGGTGGCGTGCATGTGTTACAGGAGAATCCCATGGTGTAAGAACAAAGCTTTTATCAGGCTGTATTAATTTAAGCGTGGTATAAAAAGTAAAATCAGTCCTTGAACATACCGGCGCATTTTTAAAAAAGTTAAGTTCAGGGTATACATCATCCCAACCGCTTGATCCGTCAACAGCTACCTCATCTAACGGAACATTGGTTGAACCGAAACTACGGTTAGGCAAGTTGCCTGTAACACTGTATTCTAACGAGAAAATAGATTCAGGAGTGTTGTTAGTTGTAAAAACCTTGTCGTAAGGTGTACTTAAATTATACACACCAGACTGTATTACTTTGTTAGCTTCAGTAGCCGCTAAGTCATAATTACTTGTTTGATTAAGCGGCCATCCTGCCATTGTTAAGTACACATCAGCTAAAGTTGCACTTGCTGAATATGAAGTTGGTTTACCCGGAGATGGAGTAGTACCTAAAAGGGTTTCTGCTTGTTTTAAATCGCTTATAATTGAAGCATAAACCGTAGCAACGTCTGCCCTTGGAGGTCTTGCATCCAAACTTATAGGAGCTAATACAAGAGGCAGTGGGCCAAATGTTCTTACCAGGTAATAATAACATAATCCTCTTAAAAAGTAGCACTGACCAGCGGCCTGATTTTTTAAAGCATCTGTTGAATTAACTTTAGCATAGTTGGCAAGAACATTATTTGCCTGGTAAATTGCCGCCCATGGGCCCTGCCATTGATTAAGCATGCTCGAATTTGCGCTATTACCTGATAATCTGTCAAAATCACGCTGATCTGCTTTATTTAAACCCGGATCCGTTGTTAGGTCATCTGCACCAAAATAAGAAGTTTCCTTACTGGTAAATCCCCATGAACCATCCCTTGCAAGTTGTACATATACTGCATTTACAGAAGCATCAAGATCACTCTGCGTTTTAAAATAATTCGCCGGTGTTAAGGAAGCTTTAGGGTTTTCAGTAAGTTTTGCGCACCCCGAAATCACAATTAAAGCAAAAGATGCTAATAGTAGTGAATATTTAGTTTTCATTTTTAAATTTTTTAGTAATAATTAATTATTATTATTTTGTAATTACAAACCCAGTCTAACGCCTACTGTAAAAGTTTTAGGATTTGGGATTACACCAAACTCCTGTCCTTGTGTAACGGCGTTTCCTCCGTTTTGAATTTCAGGGTCATATCCTTTGTAAGGTGTAATTGTAAATAAGTTTTGACCGCTTACATATACCTCAAGATTATTAACACTTATTCTTTTTATTAAAGCGGCAGGTACATGATAAGATAATGACAAGTTTTTTAATTTAGCATAACTTGCATTATACACATAACGGCTGCTATTATTAAAATTATGACTTGAAGTGCTCCATGCCGGATTATTAGTTTGGTTAGTTGGGGTCCATAAATTTTCAGGTACGGCTTCTGCAGTTGTAGCATTTTTCATATCACCCAGTCCACCCCATAAATAAGCAAGCGTTTGAGAAAACACCTGGCCTCCCTGGGCACCCTGGAACATAAAGCTTAATGTAAAAGCTTTATAACTAAAATCATTAATAAAACCGTAGCTAAACTTTGGTGTGGCGTTACCTAATGTCTGGTAATCAGCCGAAGTATAGGCATGGTCACCATTAACATCCTGGTATTTAGCGTCACCTGGTTTCATCCCATATAGTGCAGCTTGAGCAGCTTCGCTGGTTTTCCAGGTACCTAAAAATTTATAGCCATAAAACTCGCCTAACGGCTGGCCAACTTTTAATATAGCGTTAACTGTATTATTACCACTTCCTACTACCTGGTTATCCAATCCGCCAAGATTAGTAACCTTGTTCCGGTTAATGGATAAATTTATATTTGTGCTCCACCTGAAATCTGTTGATACAACAGGAGTGCCCCCAATAGCAAATTCAAGACCATTATTGGTTAAACTACCAATATTACGTTGGTAAGTACCACCGCCACCATAAAAGGTTGCCGGGTAGGCGTATAATAAATTACTGATATCATTTTTATAAGCATCAGCCGTAAAAGTTAATCGGCCTTTCAAAAATGCAATGTCAATACCTAAATCATAAGCTGTTTTAGTTTCCCATTTAAGTGCGGTTGACACACCTGTTCCTAATGGGGTAGCTACGCTACCGGTACCGGCAGCGCCGGGCGAACCGCCATTATAATAATAGTTGGGCTGAGCGCCGGGAGATTGCCCCGGTGCAGTACCAATTTGTGCTATAGTTGAATAAGCCCCTACGTTTTGATTGCCTGTTTGGCCATAAGTAGCACGGATCTTTAAATCTGAAATTACTTTTGAGCCTCTTAAAAAGTCTTCGTTAGCTGCATTCCAACTTAACCCAACAGAAGGGAATGAACTGTATTTTTGTATTAAGTGTGAAGACCCATCCGTACGAATACTGGCTGTTAAGAAATATTTATCTTTATAAGAATAGTTAACCCTTGCTAAGTAAGATACCAGGGCATCTGCTGTATAACTGGAAGTTGTTTGTTGAGAGTTACCGAGACCTAAATTATAATATCCCAGGGCATAAGTTGATAAGCTTCTGGAAGTAGCTATAAAACCCATGTTTGTACCTGAATATACTTCATATAACCCGGTAGCAGTTACGGTATGATCACCAAACTTGTGCTTATAGGTAAGAAAATTACTGCTTAAATAACTGTGGGATTTACTTGTTTCGTTATTGATATAACCTGCACCTGCATCGTACTGGCTTGTTCCGGGGCCATAAAATCTTTGCAAATAGTTTTGGCCTACAGAATAAACATCTGTTGATGTAAACGTCAAATCCTTTAAAATGCGGTAAGTAAACGTTCCTGTTCCGTTAAGATTTGTGGCTGAGCCATCATCTGCCTGGTTTAACGCCTGCTCAACCGGGTTAAATTGAATTGATGCATATTTTGAGTGATTGACGTAGCCGCCTGTTGTTGGGTCAATTATAGGAGACGTTGGATCCCACTCAACCGCCTGATTAAACGGATCGCCCAAACCGCCACCATAACTATTGTTATGATTTTGAGGAAGGGAAGCTGATAAAATAACTTTTAAATCCATTTTGCTATTCAGCTTAATATCCGTATTTGATTTAAAAGTTGCTCTTTTGTAGTAGGTATTAAGTATAGTACCCGGCTGATCGAGATACCCGGCTGATATCCTGAACTTTACATTATCATTCCCGCCTGAAATCGCAACATCATAATATTTTACCCATGGTTTTGTAAAAAGTGCTTTTTGCCAGTCGGTACCACCGCCATTTGTGCGATAATTGTCAAGCTGTGCCTGGGTAAAGGCAGCAGTTTGCCCTATAGATACGAACTGGTTATTTACTGATCTTGCAAAATCATAGGCGTTCATCAGATTCAATGTTTTTGGCATTTGATCGTTTTGAACCCAGGCATTAAAATCAATACGTGTTTTGCCTGTCTGGCCAGATTTAGTTGTGATCAAAACAACACCATTTGAACCCCTTGAACCATAAATAGCTGTTGAAGCGGCATCTTTTAAAACTTCAATTGTTTCAACATCGTTCGGATCATCCGGAGCAGCACCTATATTACCATCAGTAACATATAATGGTTCATTGTTTCCGCTAATAGAGTTAGCACCCCTGATTTGAACCCGGGGGTTCTGGCCTGGCTGACCATTAGCACTGGTAACGGAAATACCCGCGGCAGTACCTTGTAAAGCCTGCCCCAATAGAGTAATTGGTCGCTTAGCAATTTCTTTAGAACTTATTGTACTGCTGGAACCGGTAATTTCAATTCTTTTTTGTGTACCGTAACCAACAGCTACCACTTCATTTAACATAGTGGCATCTTCTACCATTACAATATCCAATGTAGTTTGATTTGTAACGGTAACTCTTTGCTGTTTATATCCTACATAGGTAAAAACAAGCACATTTCCACTTTGGGCGTTTATTTTAAAGGCACCTTTAACGTCTGTCATTGTACCTGATTGAGTACCATCTATTCTGATAGATACTCCAATTAGCGGTTCTCCGTTAGCATCCTTTACTACCCCGGTAATATCATTAGGAGGAGAGGAAACTGAAAAACCACTTTTTGAAAGTGCAAATGTTGCATAACTTTCAAATGTCATGCATAAAAGCAGCATAAATAAAACTTTTTTCATTCTTGTTTAATTTTAGGTTAATAATTGGTTTAATAGAGGCAGGTCAGGTAAAATACATTTAATAAAAGCTTAAAATTAAATGCATGCATTCAATTTTTTAATATGCTTGTTTATCTTTTTAATTGTACGATAACCTACTGGTAAAATCTTGGTCTAATTGGTTTTGTTTAGATATTATCCATATTGCTGCAATAAAAAATCTGGTTCATTACTTTATTGACTGTAACTAAATTATCAGATATAAGGCTGTAACTAAATCATCAGATATAAACTGTTCCAATCAGCATTAATAGTGTTGCTAATTACCTTCCAGTTTTTCGATCATATGTAATTTTTGCGGATAAGTAGTACAAAAAGCAATAGCATGTCAATGACATTTCTATTTAAAATTCTTTTCATGTTTGGTATGTTTTGGTTTATAAACTTGGTTCTTGCCACAAATAAAAATTAGCTTATTAAAAAATCCTTAAAATTTCATTAATTGATGTGTGTTTTTTTTAATTCAACATAACATACTGATAATCAATACCATTAAAAAATAATATTTTAAGGAAATTCCGACTTAAAATTTACAAATCCTTTATATTAATATTTTTCCTTTGCTATTACCGCTATAGTAACAGGAAAATTAATTTTATTATGGTTAATAATATTAATAATAACAATATATATCCCGGCTTTAAGAAAGAATGTCAGATATGATTCCATAATGCAAATGCCTTGCAACAAAATTTTTTAAAACCAGGTGCAAGGGTTGTAAAATTAAGAGCAGTTTATTAATAAATTGGGGGGATGCCCTAAGGGTCAAAAGAAAAAGTTAGATTTATAACTGCTTAATAAAATAGCAGATTTATCTTTATCACTCGCACATCAATTATGTTCTGCAAGCAATTATTTTTGAACGGCTCGTTATCTTAAAATAACCTTAATTCATTAAAGAGTTATTTTAGGAGCCAGGAGTAATAATTTTTTAATAAGATATAGAGATTGCTTTCTAAAATCAGGGCAACAGCAACTTACTTTAAAATGTTCTTTTTCATCTATTAAAATTTCAGGAGATTGATGATGAACAGGACATTCAAGAGATTCAATCATTGATTTTATGTTTTGCGGTATCCTCACTTAATGGT
>JAQBOY010000104.1 GCA_028287805.1 Mucilaginibacter sp. | reverse complement strand
AAAAATGCTTAATGCCATCGTATTTCTGCATATTTGTCACAACACAATAGTTTATGAAGGGAATTAAAAATATCATATTTGATTACGGTAATGTAATATTTAACATCGACTTTAAACAGGTGCAAGCGGCCTGGGCTAAGCTGGGGGTTAATAATTCTGCAGAATTTTATGGTCACCGGCAGCAGGACCCGGTTTTTAATCTGCTGGAACGTGGCGAAATAAGCAACCCCGACTTCAGGAACCGCATTAGAGAACTGACCCATAAACCGGAATTAACCGACGAGCAGATTGATAAAGCCTGGAACAGTATATTTTTAGATATTCCCGAAGGTAACCACGAATTATTATTGCAGCTAAAGGATAATTACCGCATTTTTTTACTAAGTAATATTAATGCTATCCATCATGACTATGTGCATAATTACCTAAAAGAACAATATGGTTTAGATGGCAATGAGCACTTTTTTGAAAAAGTATATTATTCACATCTTACAGGTAAGCGTAAACCTGAACGGGAAATTTTTGAACAGGTATTGCAGGAAAACAATCTCGTGCCGGAAGAAACTTTATTTATTGATGATAGTCCGCAGCATATTGCTGCAGCAAAGCAACTGGGCATACAAACCTACCTCATGACGGCACCGGATACTATACAACAGCTTTTTAAAAGAGAGGGAATTAGCTCCACCTAAATCTCCCTCCATTACTGGCAGAGTTTTACATTGCGCTCCGCCTTTTCTTTTCCCTGGCTATTAAACTCAACTCGCGGCTCATTTGCCCTGCTATAGCTGTATTTTCCTGAGCCCGCCTAAACAGGTACGGTAAAACTGCCTTTACAGGTCCATAAGGTACATACTTGGCTACATTGTATTGTGCGTCGGCCAGGTTAAAGCTTAAATTATCGCTCATTCCCAGTAATTGCGAAAAGTAAACATGAGGGTTTTTCGGGTCAATTTGCTTCTTGTTTAATAGCTCAGTAAGTAACCCGCAACTTTCCTCATTATGCGTTCCGGCTACAATAGCAATTTGATTGATATGATCAGTACAAAAATCAAGTGCGGTATTATAATCGTTATCCGTGGCCTGCTTATCAGGTTGTATAGGCGATGGATAGCCATTTCCTTCCGCCCGCTTACGCTCCTTTTCCATATAAGCGCCACGTACCAATTTTGCGCCTAAAATAAATCCTTCGTTTGCAGCAAGCTGCTGATCGTTTTTTACCGACTGCAATTTATCATGACGATATAACTGGTAGGTATTATAAACAATAGCTTTATTTTTATTAAAACGGCGCATCATGTTAATAGCTAACCGGTCAATGGTATCCTGTATCCAGGTTTCCTCTGCATCAATCATAACCGGGATATCTGTTGAATAAGCCTTTTCGCAAATTGCCAAAACCCTGTCCTGTACTTTTTGCCATTCCTGTTGCCCGGCATCGGTTAGTTTGATGCCTGCATCCAATTTCTCCAACAGGGAAAACCGGCCAACACCGGTAACTTTAAAAACTGTAATGGGAACTGCCTTATCTTCAGCAGCACGAATAATAGTGCGTATGATCTCATCACGTGTATGATCAAAAACCTGTTCATCATCCTCCCCTTCTATAGAATAATCTAATATAGTACCTACTCCTCCTGCATACAGGTTTTTGATGGTATCATTACATTCTTCAATGGTTTCTCCACCGCAAAAATGTTTAAAAATGGTAGCCTTTATCAGCGCTTTAATAGGCAAGCCTATTTTAATGGCTAAATTGGTTACAGGGGGGCCTATTTTTACCAAAAAATTAATATTAATAATCCGGAAAAGCCAATAGGCACGATTTAGATCAGCATTAGAACAATGACGGAAAGCGATCTCGGTATTTTCAAAAGATAGATTTTTTTTGGAGTTCATAGTCACAATTTATCATCCATAAACTACGTTCAATAATAGTCCATGTTGTTTTCGATTGATGATTTACAATGGCATATAGTTACCTATTTCATTTACCATGGTATAAGAACTATTAACAATGAACTATAAGCCTATAACAGGCCCCAAAGTTAGAAAATGATAGTAAGATAACTTCATTATCCTTTGAATAGTTTATTTTTGCCACCGTATGATTGAATTCGAAGTGACAGGTGATTATATTCCCCTGATACAATTATTAAAAGCTACCGGTCTTGTTGAAACGGGAGGAGAAGCACAAATAGTTGTAACAGAGGGAGAAGTGAAATATAATGGCGCTATTGACTACCGCAAACGCCTGAAAGTTAAAAAAGGCGATGTGGTCGAATTCAGAGGTGATAAAATAAAGGTGATATGAATTTAATGGAAGCAGATACATTTTATAGCGATACTTACGCTGTTGAAACTATGGATACAATTTACAGCAATGATTACCCTATTTACTTTGAAAACAGTTTAAACGAACTGGTAAAGTTTGTTGAGCAGGGCAATTATTCAAGATTTTTTGTTTTAACTGATGAAAATACAGGTAAATATTGCCTGCCATTATTAAAAGAAAAATTTGGCAGCATGGCCGATTTTGATATTATTGAGATCAATGCCGGCGAAGAAAGTAAAGACATTGATTTTTGTATTGGTGTATGGAAAATGCTGATTGACTTTGGTGCCGACCGCCAAAGTTTATTAATTAATTTAGGTGGTGGTGTTATCAGCGATCTGGGCGGATTTGTTGCCTCAACTTTTAAACGGGGCATTGATTTTGTACATGTACCTACTACCCTGCTTTCGCAGGTTGATGCTTCTGTTGGCGGCAAAACAGGTATTGACATTGATAGTATCAAAAACATTATCGGCACCTTTACACAACCTAAAGCCGTATTTATTGAATATAGCTTTATAAAAACTCTGCCTGAAAGACAAATTTTATCCGGTTTGGCCGAAATGCTTAAACATGGCCTGATCAGAGATGCTTCTTACTGGAACCTCCTTAAAAACAGCGACCTTAAAAAACCGGCGGCTGAACTTATTTATCTATCTATTGGTATTAAAAACAAAGTAGTTATTGAAGACCCACAAGAAAGAGGTTTAAGGAAGTGCCTGAATTTTGGCCATACTATAGGCCATGCCGTTGAAACCTACTCGTTGATTAATGATGAGGACCCCTTATCTCATGGCGAGGCCATTGCCATTGGTATGATATGTGAGGCTTACCTTTCTTATAAAAAAACAGGTCTTACCGAAAGTGAACTGGCAGAAATTACAGAAGTATTGAGCGGTTTATATCCTAAATACCCGCTAAAGGAGTCGTATAATGATGCGCTTTACGATTTAATGCTGAAAGATAAAAAGAATCATAAAGAGAAAATAAATTGCACTTTGCTGGCAACTATTGGCCAATGCAGCATTGATCATATTTGCGCTAAGGATGAGCTTTTTGAGAGTTTAGCATATTATAGCAACTTATAATAAGTATAAGAGTAAGTGATAAGATTAAGTTATGTTTTTGATTATTTTTGAATCAACCATAACTTAATCTTATCACTAACCCTTATGTCTCAATTTATTTCTAAGCTTCAACACAATACTTACGAAAAAGGTGAATTTTCTGATGAAAAAGAAAGAACACTGAACGAAACCATAGAATTCATCAAAAATTTCCCGTGGAATGGTGAACGTGCTTTAACGGATATTCAATTAACCGGTCCGTCAGTAACCATACAGGATGAAAACATTAACTATTTAAAATTAGGATTATATTTTAATGGTAAATTTTGCCTGTATTATTTAGACAATGACAATCATTTGTATGAATACCATGCGCCTGAAATAGATAGTGCATGTGCTTTAGTTGTTGATTTTTTTAATAGACAATTAGATCTGCAAATATTTGATAGGCACTTTTTTAATATTGGCAATAAAGGTCATTTTTTGACTAACCATTTTGAATATCGTGAGAGATTTTGGCGGATTTTGATGATAAATGGCTTATTGCTTTTTTATGGTGTATTTTTTTTAATAGCAGATGTAACCATGTTTGTTAAAAATACTCCCATATTTATTGGATTGGTCATCATTATATTTTCGGTAATTTATTATTTACTATTGGCAAAAATATTTTATAAAGCTATTGTTAACAGAAATAATTATCTTCAAATTTCAAAAGGTAATGATTTTTTCTCCTTTGGCTATAATGAACAGGCTATTAAGGCATATAAAAAATCTGAGATAAGTGAAGTTGTACATTATATTAGCAGAGGTTCAAAAAATCCTAATTTAATTGAAGTTTATGAAATAAACTTTAAAGATGGATCAACTATTAAGTTTTCAAATATGCTTATTCCCAGTTCGGCTTTTTATTCAAAATTTACCGACAAAATGGGCAACAGCTATATGCAAATTATTAATGGCAAAAAAAGCCCTTTAAAAATGTTATAAAATATTGCATAGTCCAATTTCTCATAAAACTTAGGCTTTCTCACTCTATTTCACAAAAAAATAAAAAAATTATTGACAAATCAATTTTAACTGCTACATTTACAACGAAAACAAAAGCAATGAAATTAACAGGTGTATTTTATTACGGTTATTACTTTTACTTTAACAGTACGAGCCGGGACTAATATGCACTAACAACCATATAAAGAAACTGAAAAGTCCCGGCATAACAACCGGGACTTTTTGCTTTTAACAACATTATGAAAAACGATAAACCAAGAGTAGCTATACAGGGCATACGCGCCTCCTTTCATGAAGAGGCTGCCTTTAAATATTTTGGAGAAAACATCCATACTATTGAGTGCAACTCTTTTAAGCAAACATTTGAAGCTTTACAAAATAATGAGGCTGATTATGTGGTAATGGCTATTGAAAACAGCATAGCGGGCAGTATTTTACCTAATTACAGTTTATTGTTGAATTATAGCTTCCCGGTTGTGGGCGAAGTGTATTTGCCTATTCAATTGCATTTAATGGCTTTACCCGGGGTTGCGTTTGAGGATATAAAATATGTTACCTCGCATCCTATTGCCATACGCCAATGTGTTGATTTTTTTGATGAATATCCACATTTAAAAATTGTTGAAAGCAGCGACACAGCCGCTTGTGCCAAACGTATTCATGATGAACAATTAACAGATACCGTTGCTATTGCCAATACTTTGGCGGCCAAGCTTTACGGATTAGATGTTTTGGAACGACGGATTGAATCAAATAAGAAAAACTTTACCCGGTTCCTGATACTTACCCATCACGAAAATGTGGTAAAAGGTAATGCCAATAAAGCTTCTTTATGTTTCCAGGTAAGCAACCAGGTTGGCTCATTGGCTAAAGTGCTGAATATTTTTGCTGAACACCGGGTTAATATGAGTAAAATACAATCGATGCCCGTATTAGGAAAACCTAATGAGTATAATTTTTATGTTGATGTAGAATGGAGTGAAACTAAACAATATGATACTTCCATTAAACAAGTGCTTAAATACACGCATAACTTTAATATACTGGGAGAATATGAGCGTTATGAAGATAATGCCATCACAGAAAAACCACTGAATCTGGTAGCTGAAAAACCGGTCCGCAAATACATCAACATAAAAAAAATGGAAAAAAAATAGAATGAAAGTCCGAAAAGGAATACAGGATATTAAGTAAATAAAAATAAACTAACACTAAAACAAACTTACGGACTTTCGGCCTTAACCGACTTCCGGATTAAAAACAAAATACAATGAAACTTGATTTAAAAATACAACCGCTAAACGCCTGGATTAAAACAGGAAAGGAGCCTCTTTTAATAGCTGGTCCATGCAGTGCTGAAACAGAAGATCAGTTGGTAGCCACTGCTCATTTATTAGCCAATACCGGCCGGGTAAGCGCTTTACGTGCCGGCATCTGGAAGCCACGTACCCGTCCCGGAGAATTCGAAGGAATTGGAAGTATTGGTTTAGAATGGCTTAAACGCGCCAAAGAAGAAACAGGCTTGCCAACTGCAGTTGAAGTAGCTACTGCAAAGCATGTGGAAGAAGCGCTGAAAGGTGGTGTTGATATTTTATGGGTAGGTGCCCGTTCAACAGCCAATCCGTTTACAGTTCAGGAAATTGCTGATGCCTTAAAAGGTGTTGATGTACCTGTAATGGTTAAAAATCCGGTAAACCCTGATCTTTCTTTATGGGTAGGTGCATTAGAGCGTATTAACAACGCGGGCATTACTAAATTGGCGGCTATTCACCGCGGGTTTTCATCTTATGAAAAATCAGCATTCCGTAATGAGCCAATGTGGGATATCGCTATCCACTTAAAAACATTAGCCCCTCATTTACCAATTATTTGCGATCCGAGCCATATTTCAGGCAACCGGGATTTGATAGGTTATATTTCACAAAAAGCGCTTGATTTAGATATGCAAGGTTTAATGATTGAATCACATATAGACCCAAATGTTGCGTGGACAGATGCTAAACAACAAGTTACCCCTTCTGCTTTAGCCGAACTTATTGACCGTTTAACTTTACGTAAACCCGAAACCCGTAATACCGAGGTTAATGATAAATTAAGCGAACTGCGCAACAATATTGATAAGATTGATGACCTGATCATTCAGAAAATGGCAGAGCGGATGAAAATAGCTGAGCAGATTGGTACCTATAAAAGAGATAACAACATTACCATATTACAGGTAAACCGCTGGGAAGAGATATTAAACAAACGTATCAACTATGGCAAAGCATTAAAATTAAGTCCGGAATTTACTGAAAAATTGCTTGAACTTATTCACAGCGAATCTATCCGTAAACAAACCGAGATCATGAATAAGGATACTGCAGGCCAGCAGGCAGAAAAATTGACCCACGTTTAAATTTACTATGAGTAACAACATTCTGCTCACCATGCAGCGTAATTCGGTTAAAGGTACAGTTAACCTCACCGGTTCGAAAAGTGAGTGCAACCGTGCATTAATCATTGAAGCGCTAAGCGACGGTAAGGTGCATGTGCAAAACATTTCTGACGCAGCAGACGCGGTGACTTTGGCAAGCGTTTTAAAGTCTGAAGTCAAAAGTCCTGAGTTAAAAGAAAACTCAGACTCAAGACTCAAAACTGAAGAATTAAGACTCGTCAACATCGGTCCGGCAGGTACAGCTATGCGTTTTTTAACAGCGTACTTTACTTTGCAAAATGAAGAAGTGATTTTAACAGGAAGCGCGCGGATGAAGCAAAGGCCCATCGGCATTCTGGTTGACGCTTTACGTAAATTGGGGGCAATTATTGAATATGAGGAGCAGGAAGGTTATCCGCCATTAAAAATAAAAGGCGGTTTACAACAGCAAACCAACAAAATCAACATAAAAGGCGATATCAGCAGTCAATATATAACTGCTTTGTTATTAATTGCGGCACGCCTGCCTATGGGTTTGGAACTGCATATTGACGGTGAGCTAACATCGCACCCTTATGTGGAAATGACTTTGGCTATGCTGGAGCAGGCCGGTATAAAACATACCTGGAATGATCATATAATAGCCATTTTGCCGCAGGAGTTTGCCGCAACTGTTTTACCTGTTGAACCCGACTGGAGCGCTGCATCCTACTGGTATGCCATAGCCGCCCTGGCGGATGAAGCTGAGCTATTTTTACCGGGACTAACGCAATACAGTTTGCAGGGTGATAGCGTAATCACCGAGATTATGGCTAATTTTGGTATTACCTCGCAATTTAAGGATGGCGGGGTATATTTAAAAAAGGAAGTTAAACCAATTATCCGCAAGATATTTGATCTGAAAGAATGCCCTGACCTGGCCCAGACTATTATTGTGGTTTGCGCCGCTGTGGGTCATGAGGCTACCTTTACCGGATTAGAAACTTTAAAGATCAAGGAAACAGACCGCATTAAAGCTTTGCAAAACGAGCTGGCAAAAATAGGCGTTAAGCTGATTGAAAAAGGCCAGATTTACAAGCTGGATTGCAGCGAAAAACTTATTCCGGAGCGTATGTTTGTAAAAACTTACGAAGATCACCGCATGGCGATGGCTTTTACCCCGCGTGCGTTAATAATTCCTGAATTAGAGATTGAGGATGCGATGGTAGTCGAAAAATCGTATCCAGCATTTTGGAAGGATTTGGAGAAAATGGGATTTGAAGTTGAGGCTAAAAAATAATCAACCGTCATTGCGAGGAACGAAGCAATCTCTAATGAGATAGTCAGTAACTTGCAGAGTGATTTGCATGCGTAGAGATTGCCACGCT
>JAQBOY010000007.1 GCA_028287805.1 Mucilaginibacter sp. | reverse complement strand
CTGATTTTAAAGAACTTGCAGCCCAAAAAGGATTGCTTAAAGAAGGAACAAAAGCCGGAGAAATTGTAGCATGGCTAAAAAAGGATTATGAATTAGGGCATGGCCATGCGATGGCTATTTATGCAACATTTAAAGGTATGAAAGAAGAAAAAAAATAAAGTAACTATGCGCCCCGGAAAAAGCTTACCTGATGCTTATAACAAAGCTTGAAAGAGATTGGAATTTCATGGATCAGGCTTTGTTGTTAATGTCACATATAACATCGGCCACAGGCTGAATCAGTTAATGACCTACGCTGACCACCCGGGTAATTTTCCATTCATTGTTTTTGTATTGCCAAGTATGGATAAATTTAAATTCGCCTATTACTTGTTTCCCATTCTCTATATGAATAAACCGGTGAATACCTATTTCGATGGCCCCATACCCAGGTACCGGGTATACTTCTAAGGTGCCTTTTATCAGCTCACGTTTTAGACCGGGGTTCTCCTTAAAAACTTTTTTAAAGCTATTGATAGTACCCTGATAGTCACTTAAGCCGCCCTTATCATGATAAAATTCAAGATTATCTGCAAAAACTGTCTTGAGCACTTCAAGGTTTTGTGTGTTGAAAGCATCAAAAATTACACTATCCATATGCGCAATCGCTTTATATAATTTAGGGTCCTGCAACGTAATACTCATGCTTTGCCTATCTGCGGTTTGAGCGCTTACCGTGCATACAGAAAATAAAGTAAGGATTATGACTAAACTTAAAGTGTTGATTTCTCTTTTCATGGAATGAACTATGTGATACCTGTTTCTACATACCGTATTTGACTGGTAAGTTACGAATTTATTACGCTCATTAAATAACTTAGCCTGATCCGCTACAACGGATCGGGCTAAGTTATTTAATGAGACAGATAACACACGACTATAGGATAGTGCCTAATTGTTTGGAAACGCACTTTGATTCTATCTTTTGCAACGCGAAAATAGCGTCTGGCTATTTCGAATGCTGACGGATCAGAGGAATTAACTGCCCGCCAATTAGTTCAATGGATTTCAATAGTTTCTCCTGCGGAAGCGCTGCCTGATCCATTTGAAAAGTTAACCGGGAAATACCGCCTAATGCTTCGCTGTGGCGGAGTATTTTTTCAGCTACTTCCTGCGGACTTCCAATCAGCAGGGCTCCTTTCGGCCCGGTTTGCGCATCATATTGCATGCGGGTGACTGGCGGCCACCCACGTTCTTTTCCTATTTTGGTAAATGCCTCTGCATATCCAGGGTAAAAATCATTGGTAGCTTCCTCAGTTGTATTGCCAACGTAGCCAATGGAATGCAGGCCAACTTTTAAACGATCAGGAGCATGCCCGGCTTTTGCACCGGCTTCGCGGTAAAGGTCAATCAATGGCCTGAAGCGGTGTGTTTCGCCGCCAATGATAGCAACCATTAAAGGAAGACCTAAAGTACCTGCACGAACAAAAGATTGTGGTGTGCCGCCAACGCCTAACCAAATGGGCATTGAGGGCTGAACAGGCCGGGGGTATATCGCTTGGTTTTTTAGTGGCGCACGAAACTTGCCCGACCATGTAACTGTTTCATTATCCCTTATCTTTAACAACAAATCAAGCTTTTCAGCAAAAAGCGCGTCATAGTCTTCCAGTTTGTAGCCAAAAAGCGGGTATGCTTCAATAAATGAGCCGCGTCCTGCTACAATTTCTGCACGGCCATTGGAGATAAGGTCTAATGTAGCGAAGTTTTGAAATACCCTAACCGGATCAGCCGCACTGATCACAGTAACTGCACTGGTTAAACGGATTCGCCTGGTGCGTGCTGCAGCAGCTGCCAGTATCATTGTTGGTGCCGAGTCTAAAAACTCTTTCCGGTGATGCTCACCAATGCCAAATACATCCAGGCCCGCCTCATCGGCATGTTCAATTCTTTCCAGTAGCCGGGCAATCACATTCACATTCCGGGTGGCCTTATCTTCGGTATGAGTAAACATTGCCGCTACAAAACTGTCTATTCCTATCTCCATGTTTTAACAATTAATGTTTAAACAAACATCAGGAAGTTTTTATAATATTCCTTCTTAAAAATGCCTGGCGTCTCATCTTTTGATTAACCGCTGACAATTACTATATATATCAAACTATATATATCAATAGGTGTTCGCCGACCATAGGCTGAAATAGAACTTACATATTTTATGTTTTTTATTTGGTTATTTTCAAATTAATGGTAAGTTTGTACTTACGGTAAGCAAATACTTACCATTAAGTATATGAGCGCCTGTGAAAAAGCATTTAATGCATTAGGAGACCCGACCCGGAGAATGATCTTCGAAAAATTGCGCGACCGTCCGCTGGCGGTCGTGGATATTGCCGACGGGCTGCCCGTCAGCCGCCCCGCAGTATCGCAGCACCTGAAAGTTTTACGGGAAGCCAAATTGATCAGCATTCACCGGAACGGCACAAAGAACATTTGCCAGATTGATCGCGAGGGCGTTTTGGCCATGCGCAATTACCTCGACAAGTTTTGGGACGATGCATTGGCCGCATTCAAATTAACCGCAGAACAAACCGAAAAAGAAAAAAATAAAAAATCATGAATACACTT
>JAQBOY010000055.1 GCA_028287805.1 Mucilaginibacter sp. | reverse complement strand
TGATGAGATTACTTGATTGTGGTTCCACTTGGTCAATCCACCATAAATCATCCCCCTTTTTTAAACCCTTTTTATAATAGCTAATAATATTTTTAATGGGATTGGTTTGCTTTCTCAAAGTATCATAAGGTATTCCTATCTTATCAAATATTGTTCTATTTTCTCCTAAATTCATATCAATTAAATATCTTGGTGAATGTGTAACTACTACTTCAGCTAAACACTCTTCATAGGGTTTATATCTAAATTCTACAGGATTAGCTAGTTTGCCAAATAAAATGAAGATTCTTTCGACGTCTTCTATTCGAGACGATTCTAAAACGCTATTTCCTGTTGTTCTCCAATGATTTTTAATAGTTGTTTTAACCTCAACTCCATATAGTTTTTTAGCGATTATGTCAGGAAAACTTTGTCCTGATGTGCACTCAATAGAATTCTCAAATACAGTGCCTTGAGCATGTTCCTTCATGATATCGGCAGCATACTGTTCTAACTTTACACCAGATAATAAATCTACCTTCTCTGCCGCAGTTCCTACTTCATTGTTTAAAGTATATAGAGTCTTTTTTAGTAACGAATCGAATTCATGTAATTCTGGAGTTGGATTTGCGGATACAATCATTTTGCTTTTAATATTTGTACATAACAAGTATACCTTTTATTTTATAAAATCCTAAAATCTTAAAAGTTATCCAAACCTTTCTACTTAAAGATCATTATCTATAAACGTTAAATACTGATGACTGACACGGTAACAAAACAAAGGCGAAGTGAAATAATGGCAAACGTTAAAGGGAAACATACTAAGCCCGAAATGATTGTTCGCCGATATTTACATTCTAAAGGATTTAGGTTTAGAATTCATGATAAAAAGCTTCCTGGAAAACCTGATATTAAATTAACGAAATACAAGACGGTGATTTTTATTAATGGTTGTTTTTGGCATGGACACGAAAATTGTAAGATATATGTTATGCCAAAAACAAATGTTGAATTTTGGAATAATAAAATTTACAAAAACATTAATAGAGATAAAAATATTATCAACAATTTAAAAGAATTAGGATGGAATGTTATTATAGTATGGGAATGCTCTTTAAAAAAAAGTAAAAGAGAAGAAGCATTAAAAATTATTGTGGAAAAAATTAACTCAAAAATCTAATAATATTAGTAATTTAAATTAATTCTTTCGTAAAATTGTAACAAACGATTAAATCTTTTAAAACAACAATGATTACTAATAACATCGCAGAGCCACAATTTAATATTGAATATAGTAATGGTTTAACCAGTACTTTAACGGACGAGAAAACTTTAAATGTATTATCGTTATTTTCAGGTTGTGGAGGGATGGACTTAGGGTTTGAAGGAGGGTTTTCCATACCCAGTGTTTTAATTAATAAGAAATTATCCCCCGATTTCGTTGAAGAAGAAATAGACAAAAATCTGTCATTGTTAAAGAAGACGCGTTTTCAGACTGTGTTTGCTAACGACATATTACCAGATGCAAAAAATACATGGATACATCATTTCAATAAGCGAGGTGATTATAATTGCGTTGATAAATTTCGTTCTGATAGTATAGTTGACTTAGTCAAATTGCATAATGCCGGGCAACATGTGTTTCCGGATAAAATCGATATTGTTACAGGTGGATTTCCGTGTCAGGATTTTAGTATAGCTGGAAAAAGAAAGGGTTTTGACTCACATAAAAACCATCACGGTAAATTTAAATCAATTAATGAAGCCTCTGAAGAAACGAGAGGTCAGTTATATATGTGGATGAAACGGGTTATAGAAATAAGCCAACCTAAAATGTTTATCGCCGAAAATGTTAAAGGGTTAGTAAATCTTAACAATGTTAAAGAAATAATACAAAAGGATTTTTCATCAATTAATGGAAATGGTTATTTCGTTTTCGACCCTCAAGTATTACATGCCGCCCATTTTGGAATTCCTCAGTCAAGAGAGAGAGTAATATTTATTGGTATTAAAAAATCAGCACTAAAACCTGAAGTTTTTAAAAAACTACAAAAAAAGGTTATTGATGCCAATTTAAATCCATACCCGATACCGACTCATTCTAACTCGGATAATTCAAATGATTTGGCCCCTTTCGCAAAGCTTTCTGATATTTTTTCTTTATTGGAGGAACCCGAATTGAGTAACGATTGGTCTCAGAAACGTTTTTCAAGAGCAAAATATATGGGTGCCCATTGCCAAGGGCAAACAGAAATTAAACTAAATGGGATAGCTCCTACTATTAGATCTGAACACCATGGTAACATAGAGTTTAGAAGGCTTTCAAAGGAACATGGAGGTAAACATTTGGAGGAGTTGTCAAATAATTTGATTGAAAGAAGATTGACACCCCGTGAATGTGCTATGATTCAAACATTCCCAATTGACTATGATTTTGTTATTCCAAACACAACAAAACGTAAAGGAAGTTTCTTAGTAAGCCCGTCTCAGGCATATAAAGTAATTGGAAATGCTGTTCCACCTCTATTAGCTTATCACATAGCTAAACGTTTAGAAAAGATTTGGGATTTGTATTTCTAAATACCTCGGAACCCATAAAGCAAAAAATCAATACAACTTTCTTTTCTTGTTGCCTAACCTTTTTTGCATCCGGCGATGCAGCTTTCGCTGCACCGCCATCAACAAACCTAAATAGGATAGGGGTATTAGTAAGTTGTTAATAAATTACATCCGGCCTATGTTTCCGCTTTCTACACGTTTGCGGTAAGCCCAGTAAAATATAATAGGGAATATAAACAGGTTAAAGGTGGTATTGGTAATTAAGCCGCCTATAACCACAATGGCTAATGGTTTTGAAGCTTCAGACCCAATACCGTTTGACATAGCCGCGGGCAGCAACCCAATGGCAGCCATCATAGCTGTCATTACCAGCGGGCGCAAGCGGTCTTCAACCCCTAACCGCAGGGCATCAGGGAACTTAAATTCATGATGGTGACGCAGTTCTTTAATATTGCTTTTAAACTTGGTGATCAGGATAACACCGTTTTGTACGCATATACCAAACAGGGCAATAAAGCCTATACCTGCCGAAATATTAAAGTTAACCCCGGTAATAAGCAGGGCCAGTATACCGCCGGCTATAGCAAAGGGTACGTTGTTAAGTACCAGCAATGAATCGCGGAAGTTGCCGAAAAGAATGAACAGGATAAAGAAGATAAGCAGCAAGCTGATAGGCACCACCTGGCTTAACCGGGTAGTAGCGCGCTGTTGATTTTCAAAGTCGCCTGCCCATTGCATGGAATAGCCTTTAGGTAGCTTAATTACCTTATTTACCTTGGCTTGGGCTTCTTTAATGGTACTACCCATATCGCGTCCGCGGATAGAAAATTTGATGGCCCCGTAGCGCAGATGGTCGTCACGGTAGATGATGCTGATACCGGTAATTTTTTTGATAGTGGCAATTTCACGTAGTGGCACTTTGTTGCCGCTTAGCGTAGGTACCCGCAAATCGCCGATAGATGATTCGTTATCCCTGAAGTCTTCGGGATAGCGTATCCGCAAGTCAAACTTACGTTCGCCTTCATAAATTTGGGTGGCAGCCTTACCGCCAATAGCCATCTCGATCACCGCATTTGCGTCGGCAGCTACTACACCATATTGGGCCATTTTTGCCTGGTCAAGATTGATTTGCAATTCGGGTTGCCCTAAGTTGCGCAGCACCCCTAAATCTGCAATACCGTTTACCTTTTTTAATATGGAATATATAGTGTCTTCCTTTTTTTCAATGAATTTATAATCATCGCCAAACAGTTTCACTACTATGGAGCCCTTAACGCCCGATACCGCTTCTTCTACGTTATCAGATATAGGTTGTGAAAAGTTAAGGTCAACACCGGGGAAGAATTTTAACTTATCCTGCATCCTGCGGATCAGTTCTTCCTTGGTTTCCTTACGCTTCCATTGATCCTGCGGATAAATATCTACGTGAAATTCAATATTATAAAAACCGGTGGCATCGGTACCGTCATTAGGCCTTCCGGTTTGTGACATTACCTGTTTTACCTCGTCAAAACTTAAAAATATACTGCGCATTTCGTTCGCCATTTTAACAGACTCTTTTAACGAAATGCTTAGCGGACCTGTGGCACGTACATAAATGGCGCCTTCATTTAATTCGGGCAAAAACTCTGTTCCCAGTAATTCAAAGCAAGCTAGGCTTATTAGCAGCGTAACCAGGGTAAACGGCAGCATAATTTTGCGTAACCTAAAGCACCATGCATAAATATACATGGCAATTTTAGTTACCCATTCAACAAATATATTATGGCGTTCTTTTACGTTTTTATTAAGTAAAACACTCGCCATTGCAGGCACGAAGGTGAACGTTAAGATTAAAGCGCCTAATAAAGCAAAACCAAGCGTCCATGCTAAAGGCGAGAACATTTTACCTTCTACCTTTTGAAAGCTAAAAATGGGCAGCAGGCCGGTAATAATAATGAGTTTGGCAAAAAATATACCCTTGCCATTAACCAGGCAGGCTTCTTTGATCATTCCTAATTTACTCAGGCGGTTGAAGCTCTCCATCCCAACTTGTTTTGCCCTATGATCAAGCACCACAAATATACCCTCTACCATTACTACCGAGGCATCAATAATAATCCCGAAGTCAATAGCACCCATTGATAGCAGGTTGGCAGACATGCCCTTTAGTTTCAGGCACATAAATGCGAACAATAAAGCCAGCGGGATCACCAGCGACACAATTAACGTAGTGCGCCAGTCGGCCATAAACAGGAATACGATGACAGTTACAAATATGATCCCTTCCATCATATTATGCAGTACTGTATGTGTGGCAAAATCTACCAGGGTTTCCCGGTCATAAAAAGTTTTTAGCTTTACATCATCAGGTAATATTTTAGTATTAAGGTCATTAATTTTTACTTTAAGCGCTTTAATAACCTCGCTTGGGTTTTCACCCTTTCGCATTACTACAATACCTTCTACAACATCCGGATCCTTATCCCTGCCCACTTGTCCCAGTCTTGGCAGGCTTGATTCAGTAACTTCTGATACTGTTTTAACATAGATGGGTGTTCCCTTAATGTTATTTACTACAATGTTTTTAATCTCATCAATATTGTTTAACAAGCCAATACCCCGCACCACATATGCTTGCCCATGTTGTTGTATCACATCACCGCCCACGTTTACGTTGCTTTTTGATACGGCATCATACAGCTGTAAAGGGGTTACATTATATTGTAATGCTTTTTCGGGATTGATAGTGATCTGGTAGGTTTTTACTTCACCGCCAAAGCTGTTAACATCTGCAATGCCGGGTACCGAACGTATTTCGCGGTCAACTATCCAGTCTTCAATTGTTTTTAGTTCACGTACAGATCTTCTGTTGCTGGTTAAAGTAAAACGATAGATCTCGCCGGTAGGGCCATATGGCGGTTCAATAGACGGGGATACATTATCCGGCAGGTTAGCATCACCAATATGATTATTGATCTGTAAGCGGGCAAAGGCATAATCAACATCTTCATCAAACGTAATTTTTACTACAGATAACCCGAATAATGATGATGACCGGATAGCCGTCTTTTTTTCGGCCGGGTTCATGGCAATCTCAATAGGGCGGGTAACAAATTTCTCTACCTCCTCGGCGCTTCTTCCCGGCCATTGGGTAATAATGGTAACAGATGTATTTGTAACATCCGGAAAAGCATCAATACTAATGGTTTTAAAGCTGTAGTACCCGGCGGCGATAAGCAACAGGGTTACAAAAAATATAAAAAACCTATTTTTTAATGCAAAGGAAAGAACAGTCTTTATAAATCGATTCATATTTTTATTTCGAATATCGAATGTTCGATTTCGGATTGTTTTTTATTTGATTTTGTTCTTCATTTAATATTCAATTCCGGAATTTCAATTCCGAAATTCGAAATCAAGTTAATCTTTCAGCGATTCGTATAAATACACCTGCCTTGAAGCTATAACACGGTCGCCGGCCTTTAAGCCCCCGCTGATGTATGCGCGGTCTTCAACTGTTTTTTTAATTTGTACCGGCTGAACGCGCACATGAGCCTTCCCGTCAACTACTAATACATAGTTTTTATCGTTATCAAACACCAGCGTGCGGGTATTAACCATAGGCAAATTTTCGCCTGATTTGGCACGGATAATTACATTGGCAAACATTTCCGGCTTCAGCATATTGCCCGGATTATTGATCTTTACCCTGGCATGCATTACTTTATTATCCGGGTCAAGCATATTATCTATCCGGTCTATTGCCCCGGTAAATACTTTATCAGGATAAGATAAAGTAGTGATCTTAACAGGATCGCCTGTTTTAACATTGGATATATCTGATTCATAAATGTTAACCAAAACATAAACGGTAGACAGATCTGCTATGGTAAATAAATTCGTGCTGTTATCAGCCCTCACCTGCATGCTGTTGGTCAGGTTCTTGTCTACAACAAAGCCTGATATAGGCGTTTTTATTTCGTAGCCCTGCCCATTGCTTTTATTAATGGATATTACCGCTGAAGCACGTTTACCTTCGGCTTGTGCTTTTTGATAATCTGCTTGTGCTTGCTCCAGGTCTTTTTGCGAAGCTAATCCGCTTTTATAGAGGTCCTGGGTAGATTCAAATGCCCGGCGTGTGCTCCTGATATCAGCTTCTGATGATACATAATCTTTATTAAAAGTAGCCATTTCCGGACTTTTTAATATGGCGAGTGTTTGGCCTTTATGTACTACATCGCCCAATTGTACATGTACATCCTCTACCACGCCGCTCACCATTGGGAAAATTTTTACCATTTTATTTTCATCGGGAGCAATACTGCCGGTGAGTGTAATTTCAGATATGGCTCCGGCTTCCCTAACCGTATCAATCAAAAGGCTGTTTAATAAACTATCTGTAACCTGAAATTTGGTGTCCTTTTCAGGCGCTTCCTCTGCATGATGACAGCTTTGCAGTACAAAACCCGTAACAAAAAAACCGAGGGCGATAGTGAATACTTTATATTTATGGTATATGGTCATATCAAATTATTGATTAAAAAAGGGTGTTCCTGTAACGTAATTTAATTGTTCAAGTGAGGTAATACGGTTAAGCTGCAAGTTATTTAGCTGGATAGTATTGGTTTTATAAGAATCATAAAAGTCAAGAAACTCCAAAAGGCTGATATTTCTTTTTTCGTAGTTCTTAAAAACTTCCTGTATTAAATGATTAAAATCCGTTTTAAACGCCGGGTCAAAGCTGTTGTACAGCTTTTCAAGCCGTAGCGCGCCTTTATAATTAATAGCTACATCGCTTTCCACCTGGTTTTGCTGGGCTTGCAACTGCACTTTACTTTGGTCTACAGCAATTCGGGCTTGCTTTATACCACCCTGATTACGATTAAAAAATGGCAGGTTAAATTCAATACCCGCACCTAAAAAGTTTTGCCCGTAAGAACCAAGCTTATCATAATTTACAGAAAGCGAAAAATCGGGTATGGCGGTTGCCTTCTGCAGTTTAAGGTTTAAGTTGTTATAATCAATAGTGGATTTGGCCAGTTTAAGATCATACCTGTTGGTATAAGCTGAGTCAAGCAATCTTTGATAAGGAACATTAGTTACTATATCCTTACCATCCAGGTTGTAATCGAGCTGGGGTTTAACATATACATTTACCGGGGCCTTTATCAATAACTTAAACTCACGCTGTACGGTGTCAATTGAAGTCTGCAGGCCATCATACTCTGTTTGTAAAGAATAAAGTTGTGATTGTATACGCAACACTTCTTTTTGGGCAATATTGCCTTTGGCATATTGCTCTTTAAATACAGTTAATGTTTTTGTTAATGAGTTAATCTCTTCCGCATAAACTTTAGCGGACTGTTCCTGGAAATAGATATTGTAAAAATCACTCCTCAGTGTAAATTTTAAGGTTCGCAGCAAATCAAAAAACTGAAATTTAGCCTGATCGACACTGATTTTTGCTAATTGGATATTTTTATTTCGCTTTCCGGCGGTAGTAAAAAGCTGTGACAGCCCAAAAGCTTGTTCGCTATATCCGGTGGATACACCGGATGCATAAATACCATTAGAGAAATTAAAATCAGGATTAGGAAATAAACGGCTGGTTATTACCTGTGCGCTGGCATTATCAATGTTGTAACGCTGTATAATTAACTGCAGATTATTTTTGAGGAATTGATCTTCAGCTTGTTTAATAGTTATATTAAGGGTATCACTAACGGGGGCTTGTGCAAACACTGAAATTCCCGCAGCCATATAGCCCATTTGTAATAATATAAAGATGCGAGCAAGTTTTTTATACATGTTTTTATTTTGTACAAAAATAACTCCACGGCATTAAAGGGAAATTAGATGCAGATTAGAAATTGATTAGAATTGCACTATTTGCGTAAAAACTCAACTACAATAGCGGTACCCTGTTCAGAAGTTGACTCAATATTAATAGTGCCGTTAAACAGGTCGATGATTTTTCCGGTAACATAAAGCCCTATACCATTGCCCGGATGTTCCTTTACATTTGCTCCACGGTAAAATGAATTGAACACTTTTTCCTGTTCTTTAATTGGTATGCCTATACCCTGATCGATTATTTTTATCTTTATTTTTTCTTCGTCAGCATACAGGTCACATCGTACCGGCGCATTATTTGAAAACTTATAGGCATTACCTATAATGTTGTTTAACGCTATAGTTAATAATGATTTATTGGCAGCTATTTGTAATTGTTCAGGATCTTCAGGTAATTGTAGTATGTTAACATAGAAGCGATTTTTGCCTATCCTTTTTGTCCAGTATTCACTTAGTTCCCATATTAACTCATCAATGGCTACCGGGCTTAAAATAGCCTGGGTATAGTTCATGTCAACTTGCGCAAGTTCCAATAAACCTGTAATTGTTTCTTTTAAGCGTTCGGCATCTGTTAATACCGATAGTAAAAGCTGATGATATTCATCCGGAGTACGTAATTTATGCAGTGCAACTTCAATTTCGCCAATAATACTGGTTACTGGTGTTCTTAATTCATGTGAAGCGTTTGTAACAAAGCTTTGCTGCAATTCAAAAGCATTTTCGAGATGTATTAAAAGACTATTAAAATTTTGTGCAAGCGTACTTATCTCATCTTTGCCATCTCCTTCGCTAACCCGCAAACTCAGGTTGCTTGCCCTTATCATTTGTATCTGCTTAACTAAATCATCAATAGGTTTAAGCGCTTTTTTTGCAAACCATCTGCTAATAATAAATAATGCAGCTATTGCACTCACCAGCAATATAATCATTATTTCAATCAGGTCGCTTAGCCGTTTATTTCCTTGTATGTCAATGGCAGATACCAGTATAACAAAGTTACCCTGGTTATCATTATAATAAACGCCTACCGTTTGGCGGTCGCCTTCAGGAAATGCCAGCTCCTTTTTTTTTCTAACTAATCCAATAATTTTACTGCTCCAATACTGCTGTTTATCCTTTATAAATAAAGCTTCGTTCCCGTCATTATAAATTCTGATTATCTCATTGGGGAGCTGTCTTAAAAAGCGTTTTCTTACATTTCCCAATGAATCTGAGGAAATTTCATCGGCTTTTAAATATAATTGTGAAGCTACTTTTGCCCGGTCAGTCAAACGGCTATAAAAATCAGATCGTACTAATGAATTAAAGGTTATAAAAATAATTATTAAGGCAATAAACAATATTACAGCAGTTATTGAAGCAAAATAAAGTGAAAGCCGGTTCTTTATTTTCATTATTATTTATCTCCGCGTAAAATATAGCCCATGCCAATAACTGTATGTATAAGTTTGCTTTTAAAACCCTTTTCAATTTTTTTACGCAAGTAGTTTACATACACATCAATAAAATTTGTTCCGGTATCAAAATCAATTTTCCAAACCTGTTCACCAATATATTCTCTCGATAATATTTTATTCGGATTACGCATAAACAATTCAAGCAGTGTATATTCTTTGGCAGTTAAAGTAATTTGTTTACCCTCCCGCTCAACAACATTAGTCCAGGTATCTAATGTAAGGTCATCAAAAGTAAGTGTATGTTCGGTTTTGATGTCAGTTTGCTGTCTTCTCAAAAGAGCCTCTATACGGGCCAGCAACTCGCTAAAATGAAAAGGTTTAACAAGGTAATCATCAGCTCCTGCCTTTAAGCCAGCTACTTTATTTTGTATCTGGTCAAGGGCAGTGAGCATTAATATGGGTGTCTTTGTGTCTGTTTGTCTTATTTGCCTGCATAGTTCAATCCCATTTATATCGGGTAGCATCACATCCAATATAAACAGGTTAAATTTCGAGCTTTGTAAAAGCGCTTTAGCCATTGTGCCATCTTTTGCCGTGGTTATTTGATAATCATGCTCTTCCAAACCCTTGCAAATAAACGCGGCTACCTTTTGCTCATCTTCCACTAAACAGATCTGATTCATGCTAAATAAACGTATGGTTATAATAAATTAATGCTAAAGGTAATATTATTGCAGCCTACTATATCAGAACTATTCAGAGTATAATAGCAGCTTTTAAAGTAAGTAATAAAGCTTGCGCAATTTTATTGATATATGTTAAGAAGAAACCTGGTTAACCTGAAAAGCGCATAAGTAATAAACGGAGCCGCTATAACATCTATTGTATAATGAATGTGCTGAATTAATAAAAGCGCCATTAGTGTTATTGTGGCAATAAATGCCACTAATTTATCAGACTTTTTCTCAAGGCATAAAAAAACCAACGACAGTGTAGCGGTGTGGCCCGAAAAAAACAGGTCTTTTGTAATAGTAGAGTGCCCATAAAAAATTTCGTTTACCGGATCAGTCAATTGAATTAACCCGATAGGCGGCTCAAGCGGAACAAGGGTGATGCTGATAAAGCGTGCTATCAATATCAATATTAATGTCCACATGTATATGATAAAAATAGAAGGTTTTTGTATTGCCCTGTATAAAAGTAATCCTCCCATTATCCATATAATAGAAAATATGACTACAGAAAAATTATGACCCGGGATATCCGCTAACAGCCAGTCATGCAGTACTATGCCTTTTCTTTTTTCTATTTTATTAAAAAAACCGGGAAGTATAAATAATATGCTGACAACTAAAATTACACCACCTATTAATGCAGAGCATTTTACAGAAGAATTAAAAATTTCTTTCCAGCTTTCTTTTAATGATAAATTTGTTGTTTGCGGCACTATATAAAATTTTTAGGACCGCAAAAATACAATTTGAAAATAATATTAATACATTGTTTAGTTATTACTTATCAATTAGATTAATATTAATAATAAGCTGATAATTAAATCTTATTAGTTTTGAACGAAATATTAAATTAATCATAGTGCCCTGTTAAATTATATATAATTAAATGAGTAGTATCATAAAAAGTTTAAGAGTACTTTTTTTAAACTGTATTTTGCTGTTAATATACATTGGGTTAAATTCATTCACACTTATTAATGATAGTTCAAAAACTTCATCCTTTAAATTTAAAACCATAATAATTGATGCCGGACATGGCGGTAAAGATCCCGGTGCACATGGTTCTTACTCTTTAGAAAAAAATGTAGCGCTGGCTATAGCTAAAAAATTAAGAAGAGCATTAGCGGAGCAGATGAGCAGCTTAAATGTAATTATGACCCGCACAGACGATACTTTTATTGAATTAAACCGACGGTCGGGCATTGCCAATGAAAATCATGGAAACCTGTTTGTTTCTATCCATTGCAATTCATCGCCCGAAGGAACAGCAAGCAGGGCAAATAAGCAAAAAGGCGTAATGCTGCTGGTTTATGGATTTCATAGAGTAAAGGAGCAATTAGAGGCTATACGGGAAAACTCGTCCATTTATATTGAAAAGGATTATAAGACGAAGTACGCCAGCTATGAGGAGAACGACCCTACCAATCGTATCATTACCAATCTGTACATGCAAAAATATCGTAAACAAAGTATTTTATTTGCCGATTTGCTGAACAGCGAGTTTAAAAATAGCGATAACAGGCCAAGCATTGGTGTAAAAGAGCAGGGGGTTTTAGTACTGGCACATAGCGCTATGCCTGCCGTGTTAATTGAAACAGGTTATATTAATAATGCCAGTGAAGAAGATTACTTAACTTCTGAAGAAGGACAGAGTGAAATTGTTCAATCAATAGTAAGGGCTATTAAAAAATACAAAACGGAGATCTCTTTTTAAGGCACCTTCACGTATTTGTTCACAAAAAAATACAAAACTGTATTAAATAACAGAAAGCTGTTCACTTTTCAGACAACTCTTTTGCCCGATTTAGTATATCCCCCTAAAAAAACCAGATAATGACACGTCAAAATAATAACAAACCTTTCTTAAGGTGTCAATTCTGATATCAATCTTACCAGATTCAAGCCGGGCAATATTGATATTGGTATCACTGTAAAATTTTTCCTGAGTAACCCGATTTTGTCTTCTTAACCTTTTAATTTGAAGTGAAACCTTTTTTTTAAAGGCATTATCTGAATTGTTAAGGTATTCAAAATCAGTTAATAACATAATTTGTTAGACTTGAACATGTATTTGTTTTTATACAAGCTAAAATAAAATTTTTAATTTATATGTTTTTCAAATAATACATATAAGTGTATTTTTTATTTAAAATTCTGACGTATAAGTCATTGCCGGTATGGGTTTATGGCTCTACATTTGTCATATAGTATTCAGCCCTGCATCACTGGAATAGGAAAAACATTTATATCTACCTATGAAAAACTTGTTTTGAATTCTCAGACGCCCAAGCTGAGGTGTTATTGTTCTTTGTTTTGGGTTTAATCAATAGTTTAAATTAATTAGGGGAAAGGGAGCTTCGCAAAAGGCTCTCTTTTTTTTTAAAACAGTATTGCTATGCATGCATAGCAATTATAGTAGTATATTTGTTTTCTATAAATAAATATGTATTTCGATTTATCAGAAGAACACCTAATGATACGCCAGGCTGCTCGTGACTTTGCACAAAAAGAGCTTTTGCCCGGTGTTATTGAGCGCGATGAGCATCAAAAATTTCCTGCAGAACAGATAAAGAAATTAGGCGAATTAGGCTTTTTAGGAATGATGGTTTCACCACAGTATGGAGGCAGTGGCATGGATACTATCTCTTATGTATTGGCAATGGAGGAACTATCAAAAATTGATGCATCCGCCTCAGTAGTAGTTTCTGTAAACAATTCACTGGTATGTTACGGTTTGGAAAAACATGGCAGCGAAGCACAAAAGCAAAAATTTTTGGTGCCGCTTGCAAAGGGTGAAAAAATAGGTGCTTTTTGTTTGTCGGAGCCAGAGGCGGGGTCTGATGCCACTTCGCAAAAAACCACCGCAATTGATATGGGCGATCATTATTTATTGAACGGTGTAAAAAACTGGATCACCAATGGTAATTCCGCATCAACCTACCTGGTAATGGCACAAACAAACGCGTCAAAGCGGCATCATGGCATCAATACCCTTATTGTTGAAAAAGGAATGGAAGGGTTTACGGTAGGAGCAAAGGAAAATAAATTAGGAATCCGTGGATCTGATACCCATTCCCTACACTTTACTGATGTAAAAGTACCTAAGGAAAACAGGATAGGCGAAGAGGGTTTTGGATTTACGTTTGCCATGACAACTTTAGAGGGAGGCCGTATTGGCATTGCATCCCAGGCATTGGGTATTGCATCCGGAGCATACGAACTGGCGGTAAATTATTCAAAAGAAAGACGTGCATTTGGAAAAACCATTGCTGATTTGCAAGCCACACAATTTAAACTGGCCGATATGGCAACTGAAATTGAGGCAGCACGTTTATTATGTCTTAAAGCAGCATGGTTAAAAGATAATGGTTTGCCTTATAGTCAGGCCAGTTCAATGGCTAAATTATTTGCATCACAAACTGCCATGAAAACTACTGTTGAAGCTATACAGATACATGGCGGCTATGGTTATGTAAAAGAATACCACGTAGAGCGTTTAATGCGCGATGCTAAAATAACCCAGATATATGAAGGGACCTCAGAAATTCAACGTATTGTCATTTCGCGCGAGGTGCTCAAATAGCCGGTAAGTTTTTATTTATATTTGGTGTACATTCAGTTTGTGCTATAGCTATGAAAATTAAATATCCTTTACTTACTCTTCTTTTTACTTTGTTATTTTATATAGGTTTTGCTCAAGCTAAGTTAAGCACGGGTATATGGCGGGGGGCATTAAAAACAGCTTCAGGAACTGAAATACCATTCAATTTTGAGGTAAACAACATTGCCGGTAAGCAACACATTGCCATTATTAATGGTACTGAAAGGTTTAAAGTGGATAATATAACCGAAAAAGGCGATTCAGTTTTTATTAAAATGCCCTTGTTTGATTCAGAGTTCAGGTTAAAACGGGAAGGAGACAACTTAATTGGTAAATGGATAAAGCATTTAGGCAATAAGGATGGCATGATGGATTTTAAAGCTACGCCCAATACAAGCTGGCGATTTTTTAAAACAGTTGTAAAACCGCAGGTTGACGTAACAGGCAGGTGGTCGGCAGTATTTGGTGAGGGAGATAAAAAAGATGTTACTGTGGGTGAGTTTAAACAAACAGGCGAAAAATTAACAGGTACGTTCTTAACTACCACCGGCGATTACCGTTACCTTGAAGGAGTAGTAAGCGGCGACCAATTGTACCTGTCCTGCTTCGACGGGGGGCATGCCTATACTTTTACTGCAAAAGTTACCGGTCAAAAAATAGTAGAGGGTAAATTATATGCCGGTCTTACCAGCATTGAAAAATGGGAAGCCACAAGAAATGAAAACGCTAAACTTCCGGATGCTTATTCACTAACGGCATTAAAGCCGGGGTATAAAAAAATAGATTTTACTTTCCTTGATCTTAATGACAAAAAGGTTTCGCTTACTAATAGCCGGTTTAAAAATAAGGTGGTAATTGTACAGATTATGGGTTCATGGTGCCCTAATTGTATGGATGAAACCGCTTATTTAATTAACTACTATAAAAAATATCATCCTAAGGGTGTTGAAATAGTTGGATTGGCTTATGAACGGACTACCGATTTTGCCAAATCGCAAAAAACATTGAAGCAACTGAAAACCAGATTTAATGTACCTTACCCACTATTAATTACGGGCTATACCAATGCCGGCGGCGAACCTGCCAAAAGTTTACCAATGATGGCCCAGGTGATGGGCTTTCCTACTACTATTATTATTGATAAAAAAGGCGATGTACGAAAAATACATACCGGCTTTAGCGGTCCGGGAACCGGCAATTATTATACAGAGTTTACAACTGAGTTTGAAGAGCTGACGGATAGTTTGCTGGCTGAAAGATAAAATTATGTCATGAAAGGATTATTGCCGGTTATTTTGTTAAGCTGAAAGCTTAACATATTGTAGGTCTAAGTTACGCTATCGCTAAACTTAGACCAGTGACCGCATTCTGCTTGCAAAAGCAAAAGTATAT
>JAQBOY010000054.1 GCA_028287805.1 Mucilaginibacter sp. | reverse complement strand
AATAATTACATTATCCAGGTCTGCTGATTTATGCGGTGAATAAGGTTGTGTTAACCTGTAAGCCTCCGGGTGAAAAACTGATTTTGTATTGCTTACTAAACTTTTAACTTTTAAGGTATCGCTTTCGTCCAGATCGCCCGATTGTATGGGCTTCCAGTAATCTGCCTTTAGTTTTTCAACCAAAATGGCTGATATAATAGTTTTACCTATACCTGTACCAATTCCGGTGATAAATAAGGGTTTATTTGGCATTAATTAAATTATTTATAGTATCGGTTAATTTAATAATCTCGTTTTCTGTATTAAAAGCATGCAAACATATCCGTATTCTTTCGCTGCCTTGCGGAACAGTAGGACTGAGGATAGCACGAACATCCAAACCGCTGTTTTGTAAGTACGCTGCTACTTCCCGGGCTTTTTCATTGCTTTTTAAAATTATACACTGTATAGCGCTTTCACTCTCAATTAAAGGGTATTCTTCATTGTACCTTATCGTTTCTTTAAACAAACGGATATTTTTTTGCAGTGCATTGATAGCTTCATCCGACTCCTGTAATAGCAGATAGGCCATTTTCACAGCAACCAGTTGATGGAAGGGGGCGGCGGTGGTATAAATAAATGAACGCGCAAAGTTAATAAGGTATTCCCTTAATGCATTACTGCCTAATACAATTGCTCCATGACAGCCTAATGCTTTTCCGAAGGTAACTACTCTTGCAAAAATTCTTTCCTCCAGGTTAAGCCGGGGGATAAGGCCATTTCTATACAATCCAACCGCGTGTGCTTCATCAACAATTAAATGGGCTGTGTACTTTTCTGTTAAATTCAATAGTTCAGGCAGGGGCGGGATATCGCCATCCATGGAGTATACGCTTTCAATCACCACATAACAAATTCCTTTTGCCTGCTTTAGTTTTGCATCCAGGCTATTTAAATCGTTATGTTTAAAAGTATAACGGTTTGCATGGCTCAGCCGCGCGCCATCAATTATTGAGGCATGTATAAGCTCGTCTGTAATTATGGTATCACCGCGTTGTGGTAATGAGGAGAATAAACCAATATTTGCATCATATCCGGAATTAAACAACAAGCCGGCATCGCTTTTATGATATGCCGCAATCTCATTCTCTAAAGTTTCGGTATAAGCTAAATTACCCGATATTAACCTTGAACCGGTAGCGCCATTTAAAACCGAAGGATTCTTATTTATTTCTTCGTTGCTACTATTTTTTAAGGTTAATGAACGCGCAAAGCCGAGGTAATCATTTGAACAAAAATCAACAAGTGTATTTTCCTGTTTAAGCGTTCTATATGCACCTGATGAACGCCTTTCAGCCAATTTTTTTTCAATATATTTTGCTGCTGCTGTCAATCTGTAAATTTCAGCTAAAATAAAAAAAGCCCCGGTAAAACGGGGCTTTCAATAGATTAATAGAAAAACTAATTGAAAAAAAACGGCATTGCAGCCAGTTTTTTCAATTAGCGTTGTGGTGGTGGGGGAGTGCCACCGCCTTGTTGCATTTTGGCGCGCATTTCGTCTTGTTGTTTTTTCCATGCAGCAGCTTGCTCCGGAGTTAAAACAGAGACAATTTTTGCAGTTGTTGCTGTTCTGATCGGCATCATAGCATTTCTGTCTCCACCGGCAGTTCTTACACTATCAATTGATTTAGCTTGGGCGGTATAAATAGCAGTAATTTTAGTAACCTGATCATCAGTTAGTGCTAAAGTAGTTTTCATTGCAGCAACTTGTTGTTCAGGTGTCATTCTTTGTCTGCCACCGCCGCCACCCTGGGCGCGGCTAACTGCTGTAATTCCCAGCAGCATGCAGCACATTAACAATAATTTTTTCATATTTTAAGTTTTTAGTATTGAGTGTTTGATAAAGATATATGGTTAAGGTTTAATAACAAAGATGTAACTTAATTGTTGCCTTCAATTAAGTTAAATAGTGATAATCAAAAAGATACTCGTTTATCAATTACTCATGTTCTATTAACTAATTTTTATTTTGCTGCAGGTTGGAGATGGACCGCTGCATTTGCGTCATCATAGCGGTTAGGCTTTCCATGGTTGGTTCAGGAGGAGGGGCAGGCAGGTGTGTAGAGATATAAGCCTTTGCTTTCCATATTTCTAATATGTCCTCACCGCTAATTTCGTAAGGTTCATACACCGGATTATCGGAAATCAATTTTAATTTTTTATTATCCCTGAATTTATTTCCGATCCGTTTATATACAACTCCCTCGCTTTTTGATAAGATCACATAGGTTTCCCCCGATTTTATATCATTCCAATTCTCTACATACTCACCTATAATAGTAGTGCCTGATACAAGTGGCAGCATCGAGTCGCCTTTTATTTCAAATGCACGGTAGGTACCCTGTTTAAACATGGGTAAATAAAATTTAGGTAATTGGGCTACATATTCCGGATCTGCATAACCATTTAAATAACCAGCGCTTGCCTTTAACGGAACAAGCTCAATATTTTCATTATCATCCTTATCAACAGAGATGCTTAATACGCGCAAGTTAGCCGGGTTGCCTTTTGGTTTAGGCGCCCACTTTTCATTGATGGTTTCGTTAATAAAGTCATCAAGAGAAATGTCAAAAAAAAGTGCTATTTTTTTTAGTAATTCATATTTAGGTTCAGCCCTTTCTTCCTCATAAGCACCAACCAGTGATCTTTTCATACCTACCTGATCAGCAAACTGTTGCTGCGTTAACCCCTTTTTTTTCCTTAGGAATTTAATATTTGATGAAATTTGTGACATAAAATTTGGAATTGCTAAAATAATTAGTATTTTTATGCTCATAAAATTAGTAATTATTTTTTAAACAGCAAATTTTAATTCAATGAAACGCTTTATTTATATTATTACAGACAGAAACCGGAATAACCTGCATGTGGGTTTATGCTCAGATCTTTTAAAAACATTGAAATTTTACAGCGAAATGCCAACCTTGTTTTTTGACTGCGCGCAACACCTTAACCGTTTAGTTTATTTTGAAGAAATTAATACAGAAGAACAGGCGATGGACCGTTTTAAAGTAGTAAGTACATATACGAGGCCCCAAAAAGAAAAAATGATCAGATCTGTTAACCCGGATTGGGTAGACCTGACCATTGGACTGAATTTTGAAAGCGGATTAAGAGTAAGACCGCAATTACGGCCATCTATAAATGCCTACAGAAAACAGGTTACTTTTTAATAAATTTAAGCGCGCCTGAATTCATACAATACCGTTTACCGCCTCTGTCTGCCGGACCGTCGTCAAAAACGTGCCCCAGGTGTAAGCCTGTGCTTCGTTCTATAACTTCATCACGGGTCATGCCATCGGTGTTATCGGTCACTATTTTAACTTTTTTAACGTCAACAGGCTTAACAAAACTTGGCCAGCCCGTACCGCTATCATATTTATCATCTGAAGTAAACAAAACTTCGCCTGTAGCCGCACTAACATAAACACCTTTTTGGTGATTATTCCAATAGGCATTATGATATGGTGGCTCTGTTCCGCTTTCTACCATTATATGATAAGCGTTTGCATCTAATTGCTTTTTCCATTCGGCAGGTGGTTTACTTAACCTGGATGCCGTATTATTTTGCCCGTTACTGTTTTGGCAGCCAAGCGCTGCAACGGCACATAATATGATTACTGCTGAAAATGATTTTTTCATTATTAATATATTTTAGGTAAGGCTAATTGAGAAATAATTTTCTATCAATTACTTAGACCAAATTACGTAAATTTTTTTGCCATGGTTTGTCAGGCTTGAGTCTGTTTATAACAGCTTTTTTTTGGGAATCAGTACCGAATCTATTACGAAAAGAATGCCATTACTTTGCGGTATATCAAATCTCTTTATCATACTGCGCCGGCCATTTTCATCAATTAAAACAATATTGCGGTTAGTATCAATTGTAGCCGTTAGTTTACTGCCTGTAATTGTAGTAAAAGTACCCAGGTTGTGATTTGAATTAATTTGCCTTTCTATATCCCTTGAGGTTAACCTTCCGGCTATAGCATGATAGGTTATTAAAGCAACCAGCTCAGGTGCATGGCCGGGTCTGAATAAAGTATCCAGTTTACCGGCAGACATTTTTTCAAAAGCCTGGTTATCGGGCACAAATAAGGTAACCGGGCCTTTGCTTTTAAATGTTTCTGTTAATCCTGCCACTTGTATCGCATTAAAGAATTTGCTTAAAGTTTGTGCTTTTGATAAATTATCAATTATATCATTAGAGGGAAGCATTGTTGACAATGAATCGGTATGTTTTGCAGGAACAGGCTTATTGTTATTAGCCTTACTGCTATCAATTACCGGTAAAGGCGGTGGTATTTGGGCAAATATAGCATGAAGGTTAAAAAAAATAAATGCAAACCAAACCAACTTCTTCATTATACTAAAGGCTTTAATAATCATTAAACTATTATTAAAGCCTTTAGTTTGTAATTTGTATCTCTAAATTACCAACCCGGTGTAAAGCCTAATCCAAATACAGGTTTACTAACATCATTGCGGTTAAACGGTACAGCCAGGTAAGGTTCCAATACAAAATAGCCAAATATATTTACCCGTAATGAAATACCCGAACTTAGCGCAGGTACCCGCTGATTGGTATTATAAACGGTGTTTCCGTTTGCATCAGTACCTATTTTATCAGGGGCGGTTTGAAACTTAATCTGGTTCCCGGCATTCCAGGCTAAACCTGCATCAAAGAAAAAGTTAAGTTCAGAAAAAAAGAATTTCGATTTTATTTGTGAAAGTTTTTCGGGACCGGTAAACGGCAGGCGAACTTCAAAATTGGCTACCGCGGTCCTGCTACCTGAAAGCTGATCAATAGTAAATCCGTTACTGGGCTTGCTGCTGCCATTATAAAAAGTTTGGGCCTCATATCCACGTATTAAAAATGGATAGCCTATATAGAGGGGATATAAACCATTTGAATTACCAAAACGCCCGTATCCATACAGCCTGGCTGCAAAAGTAACGGGTGCCACACGTACATATTCCCGCAGATCAATAGTAGGTGCAAAGAACTGATAGGTGCCGAAATCATATTCAGCCTGCAACCGGTAACGATAACCGTTAAGTGGTGAGGCTACACCAAAAAAGGAATTATCACCCACCAATGAAGCATTTACCGGAAAAATAGTAAAAGGCGTTAAAGGATAAGCCTTATTTAAAGGATCTGCATTATAAGCAGAATTTGAGATGCGATTTTTTTGATAATCCAGCACATTGCCTGCTGCATCATAAAATGTGCTATACCTGTCAACCCGGTAATAATACGCTGAAACACCGCTTCCTACTTCTATACGTGTTTTTTTTGAAAGAGGGTAAGAGGTAAACAACGAAACCTGATCCTGAAAGATACGGATCAAATCATAACGTTCTTCTGTAGCCGGTACTGATTTACCATTTGCAGTATAAGTTGTTGATAATACATTATAATTGGCAAACTGATAAGGAATATGTGATACACCACCGCCAAAATTCCAGCGGCCTTGCTGATTAAGATAAAGCACCTGAGCACCAAAATCATAAATCTCGCCATTTACAGCAGCTCCCGCATAAATCCGGTTGCGGCCCAATATATCACTAAATACACCTTGTACACCGCTTGCCAGGCCTGTTCCAAACGCGCTTGCAGATACACCAACCCCGCTGCTGGCTAAATAATCTAATTTAAATTGGGGTTGATAGGGCTGAGTTTTTACAGAGTCGGACGATATTTTTTTATACGCGAGGTAATTATTCAAATTTGAATTGATAAGATCAACGCCTGCAGAACGCAATGGGGGGAGCATTGCCGCATCAAAATTGAGGTTTTCCGCATTAACCGTTTTGGCTGTAAAATCTGAAGCTTTGGCATTATACAAAACATACTTTTGCGCCCGGTAATAGGAGTAAACGATATCATTGTTATTTGATATACTTAAAGCAGGAGAGTATTCTGTTATACCGCAAATACCGGTAAACAGATCGGTCATTTGTTCTACTGTGGCGGTGCTGAAAGTATACCGGTACATGTTTCTGAATCCATCCCTGTTGGATAAAAAGTATAACTGTTTACCGTCTGATGAATATTGTGGATTTAAATTATTGGCCCCGTTAAAGATGTCGATGTTCGTAATTTTCCCACTTGCCAGGTCATATTCCGCCAGGTTAAAAGTTATTTCCTGTGATAAGGATTGATCATAAGTAGTCCTGTCACTTGAAAAAATTATCTTTTTACCATCCCTTGAAAAGCTGGGCTGATAATCAGAATATTTATCATTGGTTAATTGTTTAACAGTTTTAGTGTTGAAATTATAGATATAAAGATCGCCCTGGCCTTCTGATAAGCCCTGGAAAACAACTTCATCTCCATTAGGCGACCATGACAGGTTACTAAACTGTTCGGCTTTCCCCATAGATATATCATTCACAATACGCCCGCTTGGCACCTCCACAACCAGCATGCGGTTTCGCCCCTTATTAAAAACGCTAAAAGCAAAACGCTTACCATCAGGCGACCAAGTGCCTGCCGATTCAATAAAATTAAATTCATCTATGTGTGAATTGGATACTTTGCTGCTCAGCTTTTTAATTATTGCCCCGGTTTTTGCATCCGCTAAATACAAATCCATCGTAAACAAGTTCTTCTCAGATAAAAAAGCCAGGTATTTACCGTCGGGACTAATAGAAGGGGCAATATTCATTTTACCCGAATTTTTATCATTTATCAATAAATGGCCTATAGGTATTTGGGCGGTATCTTTTAAATAAGGTTTGTAAGTGTTTTCTATAGAGTTTTTCCATAGGGAAGACAAGGTTTTATCATCATAGCCGAATGTTCGCCTGGTACCATATTGCAGTCCGAAACGTGCTGTGTTTTTAAAATAAGGCATAATAACCGTATCGCCATAGGTTGAACCAATAAACGCCCAAAACGCCTGTCCATAACGATAGGGGAAATATTTATTGCTCTCGGTTAATTGTTTTATAGTAGGGATATCATGATTTAAATAGGCATCACGTATCCACATGGCGGTGTAGGCGTCCTTTTTTCCTAATGAAAGATATTCGGCCATGCCTTCAATCATCCATAGAGGCAAGCTATTGATATTCTCATAATTAGCTTCTTCTTTTTCCAATAATAAATGGTACTGAAAAGCATGAACCAACTCATGACCGATCACATGCCTGGTCATTTGATTATTTTCCATCACAGGCATTATCACCCGGTTTTTTAATCCTTCGGTAACACCACCCGTACCCACGTCAATTTCGCCATCAATGGCTGTTGTTTGCTGAAAATCGGGATGATTAGCATAAAGAATAATAGGATTCGGTTTCTTAAAAGTATCCCTGAAAACCTGTTGATGCAAGGTATACCATAACTCACTTTCCTGGGCAAACCTTTTGATCATGCTATCATTTTTCAGATAGTAATAAATTTCAAAGTGAGGTGTACGGTAAACCTTAAATTTCAGTTTTTTGTATCTTACCTTGTTTTGTCCAAAGTATTGTGCTTTTGCATCAAAGCTTAAAACCAAAAAAATAGTCAGGGTAATTAATAAGCAGAATAATTTTTTAGATTTATGTTTAACAGGGAAAAAGTTATTCATGCAGATGTGATTAGGATGCTAATTTAAACAATTGCGTTATTAAAAAAATAATTGCGTAACCGATAATTAACTGGTAATTCAATTTGGTACAACTATATAAAAGCTGTTACTTAAAAACCGATATAAAAGTTGCCCTGATAGTTTAATATACTTCAAACAAATTAGGGATAAAATAATATTCCTGTAAGGGATCAATACACAGTACCAGTTGATTTACCCCCGGCTACTCAATAATTTTCAAAAGTTAATTATTCACATCACCTGGTTTAATTTCCTTCGGTTCGTTTGGTACCGGAGTAGGTAATACACCAGTGGTATCAAGTGGCATAGCCAGGCTATCCGTTGAGGTTGTATCTACGCTTATCCTTGGCGATGGGCAATTATACTCCTTGGTTATTTTTACCCATGGTTTTGGAAAAGGCCCGTAGGTATATCCTGATTTTGGATCGGCATAAACCCTTTGCATAAAACTGCCAAATATAGGTAGGGCCGTATGGGAGCCTTCGCCGGTTTCTGAGGTAGTAAAATGTACACTACGGTCATCAGCGCCTACCCAGATGCCGGTAACCAGATCTTTAGTAATACCCATATACCAGCCGTCAACATAATCAGACGAAGTGCCTGTTTTACCACCTATCTGATTGTCTTTTTTCCAAAGGCCGGTGTATTCCCACAAGGCCTGTGATGTGCCTCCCGGTTCTTCCATTCCGCCTCTAAACATATAAAGCATTAACCATGCGGTCTCTTCACTTAATACCTGCTCGGTTTTTAAGGTAAACTCCTGTAAAACATTACCAGCCTGATCGGTGATTTTTGTTACCAGCAGCGGATCAATCTTTTGACCCTTATTTAAAAACGTGCTGTATGCCCTTACCATTTCGTAAACCGATACATCATTAGATCCTAATGATACGGAAGGAACAGATTTCAAAGGGCTTTCAATACCGCATTTATGCGCGTATTCAACTACCTTATCCCAGCCAATCTGCTCGGTTACCTGTGCCGTAATAGAGTTGACAGATTTACCCATTGCCCAACGCAAGGACATTTCCTGGTAAGTAAATCTAAAATCAGCATTATTAGGCTCCCAAACCTGTGGTTTACCGTTATCGGTATATTTAATAGATACCGGCTTATCTGTAAACTTATCGCACGGGGTAAAGCCATTGTCTAAAGCGGTTACATAGGCAAACGGTTTAAAAGTTGAACCTGCCTGCCGTTTAGACTGGTTTACGTGGTCATAGTTGAAATAATGATGATCAATACCGCCAACCCATACCTTTATTTTGCCGGTAGACGGCTCAATGGTCATCATGCCCGTGTTTAATATTCTGGTATAGTATTTAATAGAATCAACACTTGAAAATATAGTATCCTTTTCGCCATGCCAGGTAAATACCTTCATGTGCTTTTTAGTTTCAAAGTATTGCCTTATTTGAGCGGTGTCACCATGGTATTTTTTGTCCAATATATTGTAAATGGGTAAACGCTGTTCCGCTTTTAATAAAAAATCTTTTATTTCCACGCCTTTTGAGTCGCGCCATGGATTTTTCTTACCCCAAAGATTATCAAAGCGTTTTTGCAGCATTTTCATTTTTTCGGCTACTGCTTCTTCAGCATACTGCTGTAAACGCGAATCAATTGTGGTATATATTTTTAAACCATCCTCATACAAGTTATAATCATTGTCATGACACCATTTTTTTAGCCATCGTTCAACAGCTTCTCTGATGTAAGAATCGCCCTGCGAATTGTTTTCAATGTAGGTTAAATTGAGGCCAATGGGTTTATTTATATCAGTTTCATACGCTGCCTTGCTAATAAAGCCATATTTTTCCATCTGCCCTAAAACAGTATTACGGCGATCAATTGATTTCTCAGGATTGTTTATGGGGTTATAAGTGGAAGTTGCCTTAAGCATACCAATTAAGGTAGCCGCTTGTGCCGCGTTAACCGAATCAGGCATTTTATTAAAAAACTTTAGCGTTGCCGTTTTAATGCCGAAAGAGTTATTACCAAAGGGGACGGTATTAAAATATAAAGTAAGTATTTGCTGCTTGTTGTAAACATGTTCAATTTTAAAAGCAGTTAGCCATTCCTTGCATTTAAAAACAATAGTTCTTACTAACGGAATATGACGGAGCAAACCCTGTGATTTTTTTTTGCGGGTTGAAAACAGATTTTTTGCCAGCTGCTGAGTAATGGTACTGCCGCCGCGCCTATCGCCTTTAGCTGTTGAAATTATACTGGTAAAAAAAGAATAAAAATCAACGCCTCCATGTTTATAAAACCTTACATCTTCGGTTGCTACTAAGGCATTGATGAGGTTAGGAGAGATGCTTTTATAATCGACAGGTGAACGGTTTTCACGATAATATTCTCCTATCAGTTTACCATCAGCAGTGTATACTTGTGAACCAACAGATAAAACAGGAGTTTTAATATCCTGCATATCAGGAGAATAGCCAAAAAGCCATAAAAAATTTAATTCAATGGCGCAGAAAAATATAATAATGGAATAAATGAAAATGACGAAATATCTGAGATATCGGTTTTTAATACGTCTAAACATGTGGTAAAGATGGAAAATTATGGCACTAAATCATAGCCATGTAAAACAAATAGTAACAACGCAACTTTAACAGTTAAAGTTTAAATTAACTTAATAGCAGCAAATTTTTTACAATGAAAAACATGATTAATAAATTCCGTATAAACGAAGGAAAGGATTTTTCGCTTAAAAATTTCGATACATCTTATTCCTCTGATCTTAAAAAGGAAGATGCCCCTGATGTTTTAGAAAACCTGGTAAAGCAAGTGGTTGAACTACAACCCCAATTTTATGCTGATAAGCGTTATGCGTTGCTCATTTTATTCCAGGGGATGGATGCATCAGGTAAAGATAGCGCTATAGCACATACTTTATCAGGTTTAAACCCACAGGG
>JAQBOY010000043.1 GCA_028287805.1 Mucilaginibacter sp. | reverse complement strand
CGATGAGCCAGGTTTTCAAAGACTTCTTCTAACGTTATTTTAGGGTTTTTGGGTAAAAGCTCTTTATAGCGTCTTTCAGCGCGTATTTTTGGGTCGGCTGTCATAAATATTTTCACTTGCGCATCCGGGAACACAACGGTACCAATATCACGGCCATCCATAACTATATTTTTCGATCTGCCCATACGCTGCTGCTGCTTTACCATTTCTACTCTTACCTCGCGTATAGCTGATACAGGGCTTACCGATTCTGATACCGGCATCTGCCGTATCTCCTCAGATACTTCTTCATCATTTAACGTTATATGTGTTTCATAATCGCGCGAATGAAAGTTAAGATGAATATTTTTTAACGCTTCGGCAATTTGAGCGTGATCATGCAAATCAATATGATGGCGTAAAAAATACAGGGCTACGGCACGATACATAGCGCCACTATCTACATAAATAAAATGAAGTTTTTTTGCCAGGGCTTTAGCCAAAGTGCTTTTTCCGCAAGAGGAATAGCCGTCAATAGCCACAATAATGTTGCTGCTCATTTGAGTAACGAAGATAAGAAATTTATGTGAGTGGTAAAGTAGTTGAAACGTTGATTGAGTTGAAACGTTGATTAGCATATAGATATAACCACTCACTTAATCAACCAATCACTACCTTTGTGGATGAACTTTTCTAAAACCGGGCTGCAAAAAGAAACAACCTATAAAGCGTCTCGTAGCGGAGGTAAAGGCGGTCAAAACGTAAATAAAGTTTCCAGCAAGGTGGAGTTGCTGTTTTCTGTAAGTAATTCTGCTTTATTTAATGAGGAGGAAAAGCAATTGCTTAACCATAAATTGCAATCGCGTTTTAATAAGGACGGCCTGGTACAGGTTGTTTGTGACGAAGAACGCAGCCAGTATTTAAATAAGGAAAAGGCGCTGGAAAGACTGGTTTTGTTGTTAAATAAAGCGTTGCATCAGCCTAAAAACCGAAAACCTACCAAACCCGGAAAAAGCGCTAAAGCTGCACGGTTAAATACCAAACGGGTACAGGGTGAAAAAAAGGAAAGCCGCAAAAAAAATTTTGATGAATAGCGGCTGATTTAATGGAACCGATAGGCTACCATTACTGATCCCCATTGATGCGAATTCAACATCTCCTTCGTATCCTTAGTATGAAAGATAGCTGAAAGATCATAAACCCAATGATTAGCGGTATACACCAGCCCAAATTGCTGGCTAAAAACCACAGGTTCCGGCTTCCCTGTTACTTCGCTGCTATTAACATCATTATGGCTTTCAAATAATCCACCTTGAATAGTTGCATCATAAGCCACTAAATTAACCTGGGGTTTGTAATAAAAAAAGAATTCGGATATATGTAAGGGAGCAACTTGATTATGTACAATTACGGTACTTTGGGTACTTGCCGAATTAAATAACTGGTTAAAATTACCAATGCGTATTAACGGACCAGCACCTGCGCCTGTAAAGCCGGTTCCTAAATTAGCATAGGTACTCAGCGAAATATCAGCTATAGTTCCCCGTGCCAGCAGTTTATTATATGCAGCAGAAAGATTAAGCTCCGGGTCATTTTTAATTTGATACTGCCAGCCCTGTATTTTATACAGGCCTGAGGTTTGATGGAGCCATGTTTGCGCAAGCCCGGCTAACGATGATGGCCCAACTATGCCCAACTGCGCACTCAACTTGATGTTACTTTCATTTCTGAATAATAAATTAAGGGTAGAAGCCACGTACAGGTAACCGGCAAAGGGCCTGTCTACATAAATGGGGGAAGGAATAGCTCCTGACTGGGGGTTAAATATTTTCTGTCCAAGTTCAAAGCCTAATATTTTATTTTGCAATGAGGTACTATCAGGGCTTTTTACCGGCAAAGCATGGTTATAATGTAAAAATAGCCCATTAGTGTAATAGTTATCCAAGCCATTAAGGAGGTAAGAATCATTATCGGTTTGTATACCAAATTCATCACGATGGGTTTGGGCAAAAACAGTTGTAGCACAAAAGGGGTTAAGAAGAAATAAGAAAGCAAGACGCGTCCATGTTGCAGAAAGCGTTAAATTAGAAAAAGCTCTCAATTAGTTATTCATTATAGGTGTTAAATCTTCCTTAACTGTAAGATCAAGCGGCTCATTAACTATTTCATTTATAAGAGCAATATTAATTACCTCGCGCATATCGGTAACATAATGAAACTGTAAATCTTTTATGTAATGTTCCTTAATTTCCAGTATATCCTTTTTGTTGGATTTGCATACAATGATCTCTTTAATATTTGCACGTTTAGCCGCTAATATTTTTTCTTTTAAACCACCAACCGGCAATACACGTCCGCGTAAAGTGATCTCCCCGGTCATAGCCAGGTGAGGTTTAACTTTGCGTTGGGTAAATGCGGATGTTAAAGCAGTAAGCATGGTTATACCTGCTGACGGCCCGTCCTTTGGTGTGGCGCCTGCCGGAACGTGTACATGTATATCCCATTGGTTAAACAGTTTGGGATTAATATGAAAGTAATCAGCATGTGCTCTTAAGTAAGCTAACGCGATGGTTGCAGATTCCTTCATCACATCACCCAAACTACCGGTTAAAGTTAAATTCCCTTTGCCGGGGCTCAGGCTGGCTTCAATAAACAATATATCGCCGCCTACTGATGTCCAGGCAAGGCCTGTAACTACTCCGGCTACGTCATTACCTTCATACAGGTCTTTATCATAAATAGGTGCGCCCAGTATTTTTTCCACCTCGCTTTTAGTAACCATCGGATTATATGGCTCATCCATGGCAATATTTTTTGCTACACCGCGAACTACTGAACCTATTTTCTTTTCCAGTCCGCGTACACCTGATTCGCGGGTATAATCTTCAATTATCTTTTCCAGAACATCGTTTTTTACCACCACATCCTTAGGTTTAACACCATGAGCTTCGCGCTGTTTAGGCAGCAAATGTTGTTTGGCAATTTCTATTTTCTCCTCAATGGTATAACCATTTACTTCAATGACCTCCATACGGTCAAGCAAGGCAGGTTGGATAGAACTCAGGGAATTTGCGGTAGCTATAAACATTACATTAGACAGGTCAAAATCCATCTCTACATAATGGTCATAAAAAGTACTGTTTTGTTCCGGATCCAATACCTCTAACAAAGCAGATGAAGGATCGCCCCTAAAATCATTGCCCACTTTATCAATCTCGTCTAAAATAAATACCGGGTTAGCAGCGCCTGCTTTTTTAACAGACTGAATAATACGGCCTGGCATAGCTCCTATATAAGTTTTCCTATGTCCCCTTATTTCAGCCTCATCGCGTATGCCGCCTAATGCCATACGTACATATTTGCGTCCTAATGCTTTGGCTATCGATTTCCCTAAAGATGTTTTACCTACACCCGGAGGGCCAACCAGGCAAAGTATAGGCGCTTTCATGTTATGCTTTAACTTAAGCACCGCTAAATATTCAATAATACGGTGTTTTACCTTATCCAACCCAAAATGATCCTTATCTAAAATTTTCTGCGCACGTTTAAGGTCGAAGTTGTCCCTGGTAAATTCATTCCATGGCAAATCAAGCAATAGTTCTAAATAGTTGATCTGCACAGAATAATCTGCAGCGGCAGGATTAATGCGGGCCAGTTTTTCCAGCTCTTTGGTAAAATGCCCCTTAACTTCTATTGACCATTTCTTTTTCAAGGAACGCTGGCGCAGATTTTCGATCTCCAGGTCGGGTGAATTTCCGCCCAATTCCTCCTGTATAGTTTTTAGCTGCTGATTTAAAAAATAATCGCGTTGCTGTTTATCCAAATCAACACGCACCTTGGTTTGTATCTGGTTTTTTAACTCCAGCATTTGCAAATCTAAGGTAAGGTGCTCCAAAACAGTATTTGCCCTTTCACGTAAACTGGGCAGTTCCAGCAAATTTTGCTTGGCGTTCATATCGGCATTCATGTTTGACGATATGAAGTTGATTAAAAACGAAGTGCTTTCAATATTACGTATAGCAATACCCGCCTCGCTTGGTATATTGGGTGATAACTGAATAATACTCATAGCCATGTCCTTAATAGAGGATATCATGGCCTTGAATTCTTTATCTTCCTTAGTCTTAACTTCCTTAAAGGGCTCAATTGTAGCTTTAATATAAGGCTCGCTCTGTACTTCGTCTTTTAATATAAACCGTTTTTTGCCCTGCAATATCACAGTGGTATTACCATCGGGCATTTGGAGCATTTTTATAATTAATGCAACGGTACCCACTTTATTTAACTGGTTAAAGGCAGGGTCCTCAATGCCTACATCCTGTTGAGCAACTACACCAATCATACGGCTGCCTTTATTCGCATCGCGTATTAGTTTTATTGATTTGTCCCTGCCAACTGTTATAGGTATAACAACACCGGGAAATAATACGGTATTCCGAAGTGGTAGAATAGGTAAAAACTCTGGCACCTGCTCATTATTCATTTCCTCTTCATCCTCAGATGACATCAAAGGGAAAAATTCGGAATCTTCGTTTATTACTGGTAAAACATTAAATGGATCAAAACTCATCAAAATACCTTTCTATTGGAATAAAAATAACGTCATCTTGTCAGCATATAATTAAACAAAGACATTAAATACAAGTAAAATAACGATTGTTACCTGCGTTTAAGTATGTTTCAAGACCTATGCCAATATAAGCATAATACAGGAAAATGTTTATATTTGCATTTTATTGACCTGATTATGTGTACTTTATAAAGTACAACCATTTTAGTTGCGCTTGTAGAAATAATTTACAAAGATGAAAAAAAGTCATATTTATTACACCACCTATTTTGTTTAAATTATTAACACATTTTAACATTAAATTGCTATTTGGCATAATATTTAATAATATTATCAGTTAATAAAATACAGTATATTACACCGAGTAAGATTTTAATGAGGTTAGCAGTAATCATATCTTTTTTCATTGTATCTTCTATTGAACCAATATTAGCTCAAAATGCTTATGTAAGGTTGGGTAAGCAGGCATTTATAGACGGCGATTTTAGATCAGCTGTATTTCAACTGGAAAAAGCCTGTTTAATAGATTCAACCAATTCCAACGCTTTATGGATGTTGGGCTATTCCTATTATCATAGCAGTAATTATTTAAAGTCGATAACAGCCTTTACCAAAGAAATTTCTATTACCCCTACTGATGCTTATGCCTATTATTACAGGGCAAGGGCAAAAAGCCATTTAGGTAAAGACATGCAGCTTTCGGGAGCTGAACGGGAAAAATATCTATTAAGCGCTATTTTTGATTATACTAAAGCTATTTCCATTAATCCGAATGATAGTAAGGTTGCCAGCTTCTATCAGAACCGGGGACTCGCTTACCGCGAATATGGCGTGTTTAAGCTGGATGCTGCTTCACATGCTTATGATAGAGGTAGTGGTATTAAAGCATTAAGAGCCGCTATTGATGACCTTCAAAGAGTTTTAACTAACGATCCTTCCAGGGTAGATATAGTTTCATTAATAGACCTCTCAAAAGAAAAACTTGCAAGTACCGTAGGTCATCATTGATTTAAAATACCAGTAATATCGTACTTGTTGCTTCCTAATAATTTTACATGCTGCATTTTTTCTATGTTGTACATAGAATCAGGAATGTAGATGAGTTTCTCCCTGGTTTCATATAAAATGTTTTGGGTATGGTTAACTATCGTTATCCGTTTAATCTTATTATTCTCCTTATTAATAATTATCTCACGTGTTTGTAGCTCAGGGTACTTTGCCTTGTATACTAATGTATTTACAGTATTTTGTATAAAATAGCTGTCCTTCCAGGCGGGTTTATTAATGTCAGATTCACTAAACAAGCTCAGTTCACGCTCCCAGTTGTCAATATGAACCTTTTTACTTTCCGTAACACCGTTATGTGTTACGGTTTTATAAACAGACTTGTTCAGCACAGTAAGATGCGCCGAATTATCTTTAAAATATGCCTTTAGATCAACATATTTTAAAGTATCCCCTGTTTCTTTAATCTCCGGTTTGCATGCCGAAAAAGCTCCGGCAAATAAAATACTGACTATTAAAACAGCCCGGTATATGATTTTTGATCTACACCAATACATTACCCGTCATTTCTTCGGGAATAGTTACCCCTAATATTTTTAATATGGTTGGCGCAATATCACCCAATTTGCCATCCTTTACCTGTTTAACATCTTTATCAATCACAACACACGGCACCAGATTGGTAGTATGGGCGGTGTTAGGCGTTCCATCATCATTAATCATGTAATCGGCATTACCATGATCGGCTAAAACAATAAATGAATAGCCATGCGCTAAACCTGTTTCTATTACTGCTTTTGCGCAGCTATCAGCTGTTTCTGCAGCTTTTACTACCGCTTCAAATACCCCGGTATGGCCTACCATATCTGTATTGGCAAAGTTTAGCACTACAAAATCGGGCCATCCGCTTTCTAATTCAGGTATGATCGCGTCGCGTATTCCTTCGGCATTCATTTCGGGCTGCAGATCATATGTAGCAACCTTTGGCGATTGCAGCAACAAACGCTTTTCGTTATCAAATGCTTTTTCGCGGCCACCAGAAAAGAAAAAGGTTACATGCGGATATTTTTCAGTTTCGGCTATGCGGATCTGATTTTTACCGGCATCCTGCAAAATTTCTCCCAGGGTTTTGGTAACGTCTTCTTTATTAAATATTACCTGTACATTCTTAAAAGTTTCGTCATAAGAAGTCATCGTAATATAATGCAGATCAAGCGGATGCAAATTATATTCGGGGAAAGCCTTTTGAGTTAAAGCAATGGTAATTTCACGGCCACGATCTGTCCTGAAGTTAAAGCAGATTACTACATCACCATTTTTAATTACTGCCAGCGGCTGTCCGGTCCCGTCAGTTTTAATAATAGGTTGTATAAATTCGTCGGTAACATCTTTAAGATATGATTCTTTTACAGATTGAATGATGTTTTGGGTGGGCTCACCAATGCCATGAACCAACAGGTCATAAGCTTTTTTAACACGCTCCCAGCGGTTATCCCTATCCATGGCATAATACCGGCCAATAACCGATGCCAATTTTACGGATGAACCCGCTATGTACTCTTCTATATCAGTAACAAAGTTTAAGCCTGATTTAGGATCGGTATCACGGCCATCTAAAAAAGCATGTATAAATACATTCTCCAGTCCAAAGCTTTTTGCCGCGTCACATAGCCCTTTTACATGCTTAATATGCGAATGGACACCGCCATCAGACAGCAAACCCATAAAGTGAACATTTTTTTTGTTTTGTTTGGCATAGGCAAAAGCATCTTTTAAAACGGGGTTTTCAACCAGTTCATTATCATCAACCGCTTTATTGATACGGCCCAGTTCCTGATAAACTACACGACCGGCACCCAGGTTCATGTGTCCAACTTCTGAGTTGCCCATCTGTCCATCGGGAAGGCCTACGGCCATACCTGATGCTTCCAGCTTTGAATTTGGATACCTGGCAATCAATGAATCAAAAAACGGAGTTTTTGCCGCTATTATAGCGTTCGACTTATCGTTACGACCATAACCCCAGCCATCCAGAATAATTAATGCTAATTTTTTTTTATTTTCCACGATGCAAATATAAAGGCAACCTCGTATACATTATAATTAATAGCTCGGGTTATTTTCATAATTTAGTAGTATAAATTTTTTAACCAATATACTATTGGTTTATTCGAAGCTTGTTTGTAACGATTTTTTACTTAAATACGTTTAATATGAAGCTGCTTTACCTATCCCTGTTTACGCTACTTACATTAATTAATCCTTCAGTTGCTGATCCTATTGATAAAGTGGGTGAATTGATTGGCAGGGGTAACGTACATGAATTAGCCAAATTATTTGCTCCTGATATTCAACTTTCACTGTTGGACGATGCCAATACCTATTCAAAAGCCCAGGCCGAATTGATCTTAGAAAAGTTTTTTGCAGAAAACAAACCAATCAGCTGTAAAATGCTGCATAAAGTAAATTCAAGCTCCAGTTATCGTTTGGGTGTTGTTATTATAAATACTGATAAAGGCGTTTACCGTGCTGCGTTTACATTAAAAGATACGAATGGAAATTTGCAGTTAATTGAATTGCGTGTAGAAAGTGAGAAGGTGAAGTAAGGAGTGGGAAACAGTGAGTTTTTTTAATAGATCTATACAGCTGTACTTAATACTAATGGTGTCTTTTTCAATTAAAACAGAATAAACCAAAATTCAGCAATGTTGTTGTATGGTTATATTTATATAACTATGGCAACCTACAATATTATATATACCTCGCCAACTAAAGATACTTACTTATGGAACGGAACCGGCTTTGATAAACTGGACAATGCCGACAGGGAAGTACTTTTTTATAGTGGCAGATCAATTAAAAATGAGGAGCAGGAAGAAGCCTTAAAAAAAAGCAAAGCGGCAGCTCAACAATTATTCCCAACAGATGCTGATCCTAAGATCAAATCAGTAGCGGTTAAAGTTTCTAATTAAACAGCCGGTTAACAGCAAGAATTATATTACAGTACCGGCAAATTTTGACAGAAACAAACTATGTTCTTTTTTAAGAATTTAAGAACAAGTAGTAACCTACGAACATATTACTAAGCATTCATCATACAAGCAAACACAAATACATTAATTTTGTGTTCTTAACATAATCACTTAAATCTGTCGTTTTATCATAATGAAAAATACACTTTACTTATCCATTCTAACTGTTTTATTTCTTATTTCAACAAAGGCAAATTCACAATCACGTACCGCCTCTACTAATTCCAATACTCAGGATTATACTTTTGCCGCAGGATTAAAATTTGGTGGTTATGAAAACGGCCTCTCCGGCAAATACTTTATGAATAATACTACCTCCATTGAGGGTGTTTTGGGTTTCCGCAATAGCGGGGTGGTAATTACAGGGTTATATGAGATTAACCAGGAAGCTTTTAATGTGCCCGAATTAAAATTTTATTATGGCTTTGGTGCACATATAGGCGCTATAGGCAGTGGTAATTACAGGCGTTTTAACGGCGACAGCCAGGTTTATCATAACAGTCAGATTTTGCTGGGTGCTGATGGTGTTTTGGGGCTAGAATATTTGATTCCTCAATCACCCATAGCAGTAAGCCTTGACCTTAACCCGAGAATAGAACTGGCCACCGGGCCCTTTTTTGATATTGCACCGGGTTTAGGAATAAAATATTTTTTTAAATAACCGGTTTTTAATTTAGATCTGTCAGTTGGCGGATCTAAATTAAAATCACTTTTCCACTGCCCTGCGTTTCTCCCTGAGATTTGAAGTAACTATCCATAAAACACCGCCAATTATACCAACTACAGTACCGATAATAATGGAAGTTTTTAAGTTTAGCTTAAATATACCTGCCATGATGAGAGGATATATGATACCAACACCTACCACAAATCCCAAAAATGTAATTAATTTCCTAATACCTGGTGCCATACTTTGCTCTTTTATAATGACTTTATAGTTAACTAAAAAAAGCCTTTTGAAGTTTTAAAACACCAAAAATACTTTTGAACTAAATTCAGAAATTGCAGAATTAATCCGGTTTATATAATGATAGTGGTAATTCTAATAGTAGTTACCCTTTATATTTACTACTATTACATCTGTACAGAAAGCAAAAAAGGGCAATTATCATATACGGCATTAGCATCTATATAGTAGCTGCACCTCAATAAATAAATAACCTATTAATGACTAATAGGTCAGATATTCATCAATTCTCCCTTAAATCTGCCATACACCTCACTTTCTGAATAAATTGGTATGATTTATGTAATTTATATATTGAATCAATAAAAAAGTGCCTCCAAAGGGTATAAACTGAGTTTATATAGTTATCACTGCACTCTTTTTAAGTCACATTTATTATACTAAACGAATAGTTTTTTGAAGATCCATGAAAATAGCTTATATATCAACATACCCGCCTCGTGAATGTGGAATTGCAACATTTAATCAAAATTTAGTACGTGCTATTGCCACTAATTTCCCTGAAAGAGACCATTTATTAAAAGGCGACTTTATTGTAGCCTTAAACGATTCTGAAAATTTACATGAATACGAATATCCGGAAGAGGTTAAATATATCATACGACAAAATCACCAAAAAGATTATATACGTGCGGCCAACTATATTAATACCAGCAGCGCTGATGTTTGCATATTAGAACATGAGTTTGGAATATATGGAGGCGAAAGCGGCATATATATCCTTCCGTTTATTAACCGACTTGAAAAACCCTTAATATCTATTTTACATACGGTATTAAAAGATCCGAGTTATGTTCAACGTATAATAATAAGAGAGATTGCAGAACAATCGGCAAAAATCATCGTAATGAGCCAGCGGGCGGTGGAGTTTTTAACCAGCGTATATGATATACCCGTTGAAAAGATACAAATAATTGAACATGGGGTTCCTGATTTGGAAGCGCCGGCAGTTAACCCCGTACGTAACTTAACTGCCTTTAAAGATAAAAAGGTTTTGTTAACATTTGGTTTAATAAGCCGCAATAAGGGATTGGAAACCGTTGTAAGGGCTTTGCCTAAAATAGTGGAGAAACATCCGGATGTAATGTATGTAGTATTAGGCAATACACATCCAGGGGTTCTAAAAAACTCCGGTGAAGAATACCGGGATCATTTGAAAACATTGGCGGCCCAGCTTAATGTATCTAAAAATTTAAGCTTCATTAATAAGTTTGTAGCAGAAGAAGAATTAATACAATACTTAACCGCTGCCGAAATTTATGTTACACCTTATTTGAATGAGGCCCAAATAACCAGTGGCACTTTATCTTACGCTGTAGGTGCCGGATCAGCAGTAGTATCTACCCCTTACTGGCATGCTACCGAATTATTAGCCCACAAACGTGGTAAACTGTTTGATTTTAAAGATTCAGATGAATTAGCAAATATCATTAATGAATTACTTGATAATAATAAACTGCTTGCTGAATTAAAAGAGAATGCCTATGAATATGGCTTACATCTTCGCTGGCCGGTAATAGGGGCCGAATATATAAAGGTTGCACAAGAAGCCTGTTTTGAACATGATTTCAGAGATAAAATATTAAAAAACAGCATTGTGGATCCCGAAATTATGCCCAAATTTAGTTTAACGCATGTATTACGTTTAACTGATGATACCGGCATAGTTCAACATGCAAAATACGGGATACCTAATCTGAAAGAGGGTTATTGCCTGGATGATAATGCCCGGGCCTTAATAATGGCCCTTATGGCCTATGAGCGCAACAACAGCAAAGAAGCTTTTCAGCTTTTGCCTGTATATTTGAGCTACATCCACTACATGCAAACAGAGAATGGAAACTTTCGCAACTTTTTAAGCTTTAACCGGCAATACCTGGATGAGGTTGGATCAGAAGATTCTTTTGGTCGTACAGTTTGGGCGTTGGGCTATTTAATTGGCTTTACTTCAAGTAACTCATACAGAGAGTTCGCTACTGAAATATTTCACAAATCATTCCCTCATTTTAAAAGCCTGAAACATTTAAGAGGCATAGCAAATACCATTATTGGCATTAGCTTATACCTACAGGTATTTCCTACTGATGAAGGCATGATGAGTGAAATGATACGGCTTACCCAAATATTGACAGATGCTTATGAAAATGAGCATGGAGAAGACTGGGAGTGGTTTGAGGGAAAAATGACTTATGATAATGCTATTCTGCCATTAGCGCTATTACACTCATGTGAGATAACGGGCAACGAAACCGTTAAAGCCATTGCTTTAAAAACAATGGCCTTTTTAGATAAGCTAACACTTGCAAATGGCTATTTAAGCCCGGTGGGGAACGATGGATGGTATTATCGCGGAGGTAAATTTCCAACATTTGATCAGCAGGCTATTGAAACCATGGCTATGGTTTTAATGCATTTTCAGGCTTATCAAACATTTCGCAAGCCAGAATATATTGAGAAAATGTTTTTAAGCTACCGGTGGTTTTTAGGTGAAAATACGTTACGTGCTCCTTTATACGATCATGAAACCAAAGGATGCTGTGATGGTTTATTACATGCGGGTATTAACCGCAACCAGGGCGCCGAAAGCACTTTGGCCTACTTAATATCTCATTTAACAGTTTTAAAAGCATTTGAACTGGAATACGAATATAATAAGGTTACCCCTAAAAAATTTGAATCTGCTAAATGAAGGTTGCCGTATTATCATCTGTTGCCTGGCGGACCCCACCAATGCATTATGGCCCCTGGGAACAAGTAGCATCCAATATTGCCGAGGGTTTAATTAAACGGGGCATTGAAGTAACGTTATTTGCCACCGGCGATTCTATTACAGCCGGAAAACTTGATTTTATTTGCGATAAAGGATATGAGGAAGACCGTACCCAGGATGCGAAAGTACTGGAATGTTTACATATTAGTAACCTGATGGAAAAAGCATCCAGCTTTGATCTGATCCATAATAATTTTGATTTTTTGCCGCTTACCTATTCCCGGTTGATACAAACGCCTGTTATAACTACTATACATGGTTTTTCATCTTCTAAAATTATCCCGGTATATAAAAAGTATAATTCAACCGGATATTATGTATCTATCAGTAATGCAGACAGAAGCCCCGAACTTGATTACCTGGCTACAGTTTATAATGGTTTAGATACTAAAAATTTTGAGTTTAATAACCTGCCCGATGATTACCTTTTATACTTCGGACGAATACATCCCGATAAAGGAACGGCCGAAGCTATTGAAATAGCAAAAAAAAGCGGGCGTAAATTAATAATAGCAGGAATTGTGCAGGATGAAAATTACTTCAAAGAAAAAATAGAACCTCAATTAAATGAGCAGATTGAATACATTGGCAGCGCCGGTCCTGAAAAAAGAAATACTTTATTGAGGAAAGCCTTTGCCTTGCTACACCCCATAAACTTTGATGAGCCATTCGGCTTAAGCGTAGCTGAAGCTATGCTTTGCGGCACACCGGTTATTGCTATTAACAGGGGCTCCATGCCCGAATTAATAAAGCATGAAGAAACCGGGTTTTTAGTAAAAACAGTTAATGAAGCAGCGGATGCTGTTAATTATATAAAAAATATAAGCCGGGAAAACTGCTACAAATGGGCTATGGCACAATTTTCATGTGACAAAATGGTAGATGATTATCTGGCCCTTTACCACCAACTATTGGTGTAGTTACGCAATTAATTCAATACCTTGCTGAGTAGGTTCCTGCTCTAATCCGGATGCTATACTTTCTGCTGAAATTTCTGAAGTTTCCGGGTTATGGTCATAGTTAATTAATGGCCTGAGCCTGGTTTCGGAAGCTGCAGAATAAGCACTTTCTATAAACTCATGCTGGTTTTGTGAAATTTCAGCTGTACGTGCGTAGCTATAGCCTAATCTTTTGTTTTCTTCCTCTATAAAGGCAAACAAATCGCCTAAGCAGGAATAAACGGCTTGCAAATATTTAAAATTGGTTGAGGTAAGGGATTTTCCTGTATCCTCAGGACCTTTACCCGGCTCGCAAAAATTAAGCTTATTAATTATCCCATTAACAAGCTCAACCTCAAATTTGCCCTCATTATGCCAGGTTAAATGATTTTTTATTTCTCTGAAATGATCCATCTTTTTGTAATTTTTTTTTCATATAATAGCCTGTAACAATCACCATATTAATCCGATACCCGGACTGGTTAATCATAACAATGGTTATGCCAAACCTTATTTTGCAATAAATTTTTAGCTAACTATTTATCCACAAATAACTAACCGGGATAATACAGATTTGTCCGGGCCCCATCAAAGAAGCCTTTTTTGTACACTATTTAGCACACAAACAACAGGTAATTAATGGATCAAACAGGTTGCTCACCTGTATAGCCAAGTTGATATGTTCATCACCGGCTATTGTTGCATTGCTTCCTCTTTTAATTTATTAATCAGGTCGTCCAGATCAATCTCGGCAAACGAGGTAGAGTAATCTGAAAGCCCGTAAGGAATGATGAGTTTATTATTATTTACAATTGATCCGCATGAATAAATAACGTTAGGTACATATCCTTCGCGTTCTTCGCTATTGGGGATAAGCAATGGCTCACTTAAACGTCCAATTTCAACTGCCGGATCATCCAGCTTAAGCAAACTGGCTCCTAATACATATCTGCGCATAGGGCCAACGCCATGCGTAATTACTATCCATCCATGTTCTGTTTCAATTGGCGAACCGCAATTACCTATTTGTATAAACTCCCAGGTAAATTTAGGTTGCTGCAATAAAATAGGCTTTTCCCAAATATTTATTTTGTCTGAATACATGATATAGTTATTGTACCCATCAATACGCGATATCATTACATACTTACCATTTATTTTACGCGGAAATAAAGCCAGATTTTTATTTTGAGCACCAGCGCCATATAAAGGCATTATTTTAAAATTATAAAAATCATTAGTTTGAAGCAGTTTAGGCATTATTAATGCGCCATCGTATGCCGTGTAGGTAGCATAATAAATTGAGGTGCCGTCATCCCCTTTAAACTCCACAAAACGGGCATCCTCAATACCTTTACGCTCATATTCAGATATAGGGAAAATCACCCTGTCGGATATATCTGTATCTAATGAAAAAACAATTTCATAATAGGAGTCTGCAAGCCATAACACTTTATCATACTCCAATTTTTTCATATCACTCTCCTGCAATCTTTGCGAATCAAGGATGATTCTGCGCAGGTTAGAGTATTCAAAATGATGATCGAGCTTTAATTCCAACTCTTTCAAAACATCAATATTTATTTGGGTAACCGCTGCTTTATCAAAAAACAGTTTTTTATTATAAACCGCATTTCTTACAATTTCGGCCTCATCAATATAATTACCCGCAGGCAATACGGTAATATTATTATGCTTATCAAATAATGCTCTTCTGAAAGTTATAGATGAAATATGCCCCTCGCCTACCGCTCTAAAACTCATAATAACACGCCGTTCGCCTTCCTTCAGTTCGGTTTGATCCGGGTCCTGTATGATAGATGGATTAAAAAACGCAGCTGATTCGATAGAATATTCATGCGTAAAATATGATCCGATAAGCAGTTTCCGATATACGGTTAGCATATCAAAATCAATATTCAGCTCAGCGAAAAGTGGTTTCAGTTTGCTGCAATGCCGGTTTAAAACACGGGTTATATTTCTATGTCGTTTTGAATATTCCTGCAGCAGGGGCGAAATGATGGCAAATGCTTCCTCTTCGCTTATGCCCAATACACGTTTAATTACTTCTTTGGCGCGATCGTTCCCATTAAAAAAAAATCTTGCAATAACACGTTTAGGATCTGGATTAACTCTTATTGGTTTTCGTTCAACAGAAAGTCTCATATAAAAAAATATTACGTTGATTAGGTAACACTATCATAGCGGAATTGATTTGAAGAATTTTATTTTAATATGGAGTTGGTTGGGTTTTACTAAGTGAGTAGTTGATAAACCCATCACCTCTGGCTTATTCAACCTAATCAACTTTAATTAAATCATTTTATTTCTTTTTATCAGATAGCTTTTTAACAAATTATTATACCCCTCCTGAATGTTGGCATCAACAAGATCTATATGATATTGCGCACATTTTAATTCAAGCTCATGCCGGTATTGCATTAATGAAGCACGGTAAGCATCACGTATTTTACCGGGATGTACTTTTACTTCATCGCCATTTTCTATATCAATAAAATGGTGAGGGCGATTATCAAAACCCAGGTCAAACTCCTTATGCTTATCATTTACATTAAAAATAACCACCTCGTGCTTATTATATTTTAAATGCTGTATTGCGGCAAATAAGGCGTTTAATTTTTCAGGATTCATATTATTTTCGAGCATATCGCTAAATATAATGATCATTGATCGCTGGTGTACCTCTTGTGCTATATGATGTAATACATCCGTAATATTAGTGGTTGTATTTACTTTAGGGCTTTTATATATTTTCTCCAGCTCGGCATACAAATAAAATAAATGAGTAGAGGTTGATTTTACCGGGCTTATCCAATCAATTTTATCCGAAAAAAGACATAAGCCAAATGCATCACGCTGCTTTTTAAACAGGTACATTAATGAGGCGATAGCATAAATTGAAAACTGCAGCTTATTTACACCTTTTTCGGGGAAATTCATTGATGAAGAAGTATCCAGTAAAAGGTAACAGCGCAGGTTAGTCTCTTCTTCAAATTGCTTTACAAATAACTTATCGGTACGTGCCAGTAATTTCCAGTCAATATTTTTTACAGATTCGCCATTATTATATAAACGATGCTCCGCAAACTCTACTGAAAACCCATGAAACGGGCTTTGATGCAAGCCGGTGATAAAACCTTCAACTACCTGGCGGGCCAATAGTTCAAGGTTAGCTAAATGCCTTACCTGCTGATCATCGTTTAATTTAAGCATATGACTAATGTATAAAAAATCTATTCCGGCAGCTTAATAAATTATCATATATATTTGAGTTCATTATTAGTCTGCTCCATTATCCTGGTAGTTTTTAAACGCATAATAACTAAATTTAATCTTTATGGCAGCACAAGAGTATAAGATAAACGAAGATTTGATTGTATTTTATATACAGGCGGAAACATTTCCTGAAGGTATACCAGATACTTTTATAAAAATGGAAAATTTGTTAGGAAGCCTAAAAGACCGGCATGTTTATGGCGTTACCGCATGTATTGATGATAAGCTGGTTTACCGGGCTTGTGTAAAAGAAAATTTTAAGGGAGAAGGAGATCAATATAGGCTACCAACCTATGCTATTCCAAAAGGCGAGTACTTATATGTTACTTTACCTAACTGGCGAGAAAATTTAGCAGAGATACCTGTACTTTTTGACCAGCTAATGGCGCTTCCGTATGTAAAAAAGCAAAGCATCTGCCTTGAGGACTATACCTCGCCAGATAAAATGCTGGCAATGGTGCAGAAGGCATAAAAAAAGCGCCACAATAATTGTAGCGCTTTAATACTTTTTAATGTATGGAGTTATACTAATTGTTTGCCCAATTTATCTGCCAATACAGATTTAGGTACCGCGCCTATTTGTTTGTCAACAATTTCCCCATTTTTAAAGAACAAAAGAGCAGGAATATTGCGGATACCAAACTTCATAGATATACCCGGGTTGTTGTCAACATTTACTTTGCCTACAACAGCTTTGCCTTCATATTCTTTTGCAATTTCTTCTACAACCGGACCAACCATACGACAAGGGCCACACCATTCTGCCCAAAAGTCTACCAGTACAGGTTTATCTGATTTAAGTACCAATTCGTCAAAGTTTGCATCAGTTATTTCTAAAGCCATGATTTCTTTTTTTTATGTAATACAAATATATAGTATTCAAATTACTTGCCACAAGTGTTAACCTGACAATGTGACAATTAAATTACCGCTAACCTATTTATTGCAGGTGTTTGATTTTTTAATGACATACCCGCACCTATTACCCTTGCTATTTGTAATCAATAATTTATTATTTTCAATATTTCTCTTTACACAATAGCAGCTTAAATTATGGATACTGATAAGTATACGGCCATTCCCTAATCCCTAAAAGCATTAATGTAAAGTTCTATAATTATTAATCTGTATTTGCGTAATCAATAACTGTTTCTTACGTTTGGTAACCATGCGTAGTAATGTTAAACACCAGGAAACTATCGATTATTTTTTAAAGATAGTTTGGCAAACTGTTGCTAACCGTTATAATCAATTAGTTACTGAGTTTGGTATTACCCAATCCATTGGCTATTTATTGATCAATATTGACGAACAGGAAGGCACAACCGTTTCACAGGCAGCAGCATTGCTTGGATTAAAATCAACCAGCCTTTCGCGTATGCTAAACCAGCTTGAAAAAACCGGGCTCATTTACAGGGAATCAAACAAGGGGGATAAGCGATCGGTTAAAATATACCTAACTGAATTAGGTAAAGAAAAACGACATCTGGCACGCGTTGTTGTAAAACAATTTAATAACTATCTTAATGATCATATTAAAGAAGCCGATAAACAATACCTGGTGGATATGCTGAAAAAAATAAATCAATTAACTATCAATTATAAGCCCGAACAACCTTTATAGAGTTAGTAATAATAATATCAGGGCATTATTTAATTAAAACAGCCTCCTAAATGTTAAAATATGTTAAGCTGCTGTTTTTGAATTATAAAAGAATAAATTTGCCTGTTGGAAATAAAATGAACAAAGCGTTTTTCATATTATTGCTTTTTTGTTGTTTTTTTGCTGCTTGTACCAAAACATCAGTTGGTAGTTTGGCTGCTCAAAACGCACAAGCTGCTATAGATCTGAAAATAATTACTGATTATTTGGCACAAAATCCAAGCTTAAAGGCAACACCTGTGGACAGTGCTGGATTTAATACGGGAGTTTATTATATTATAAAACAACAAGGTAGCGGTACTGCCTTATTTACAAATTCAACACAGATAACAGTGGCTGATACAGGGCGATTATTATACGACGGGAAATCATATACAGACCAGCTGTTTACACAAACGAATGATTTTCATCCGTCATATATATTGAGTCAGGTGATCAGGGGGTGGCAATTAGGTATACCTCAATGTAAAAAAGGCGGAATAATACGATTGCTTATCCCATCCAGATATGCTTATGGGCCTAATCCTCAACCTAATTTGGGTAACGCGCTTGGCTTAACAAACGGTTTACCGGCAAATGCGGTGCTTGATTTTGATATACAGCTTTATGATATAGTTAACTAACAAAAGCTGCAATAATAAGAAACAAGATCTGGAATATTAAAATATTAACAAACAGGCATTAAAAACGTGGAAAACACGATCAAATAATAACAAATGAAACAAACGATTTTTACCCTTTTATTATTTTCTGCATTAGGTTTACTTTCATGCCGTAAAAA
>JAQBOY010000041.1 GCA_028287805.1 Mucilaginibacter sp. | reverse complement strand
TACTTGCGCTTATCAAACTTATATAGTTTGGCCGCACGATAGGATACGCCTTTTTGTTTTTCTAAAAGTTCCTTTAAAAAGCCATAGCTCAGCATTTTTTTGCGGAAGTTCCTTTTGTCTAATTTTTTATTCAATATAGCTTCGTAGCATCCCTGTAGTTGGGTAAGCGTAAATTTTTCGGGTAATAATTCAAATGCGATGGGCAGATAATTTAACCGGCGGCGTATTTTATTAAAGCCGGTATGAAATATCTCGCTATGGTCAAATGCCAGTTTAGGTAATTCATTAACCGGGTGCCAAAAAGCTTTACGTGCAAATTGGGTTACCGGCCTTAATTCCTTTTGCCCGTTTATGCGGATCAGGGCATAATAGGCAATTGTGATTATTCGTCCGCGGGGGTGCCGGTTTACTTCTCCAAATGTATGAAACTGTTGCATATGCAGATCCCGTAAACCTGTAAGTTCATATAAAATACGCTCGGCAGCATCGTCAATACTTTCCTCATGGTTTACCAATGACCCGGGTAATGCCAGCCAATCTTTAAACGGATCTTCGTTTCGTTCAATCAATAATATTTTAAGAGTTCCAGCTTCAAAGCCAAAAATCACACAATCAATAGAGAACGCAGATTCAAAAGGGGATAAATCTTCCAAGCGGTATTATAATTAAAGTTTTTTACTAATTTAGGTATATATGCAGCTATATGCTCAAGCAAAAATAAAATAAAATAAATTTAATGGTGTAATTTTCACACCTTATCTTCGTGCAATTAATTGAGTGGTATAAAGATGCATAAAATTTCAAAAATTGCAGTTCTTACTTCGGGTGGGGATGCGCCGGGAATGAACCCCTGCATCCGTGCAGTTGTGCGAACGGCTATTTTCAATGGTCTGAACGTAGTAGGTGTTCGTCAGGGTTATAAGGGGCTTATCGAGAACGATATGTACGATATGGAAACCCGTTCTGTAAGTAATATATTAAGCCTTGGCGGTACAATTTTAAAAACTGCGCGTTGTTTGCCATTCCGTACAGATGAAGGAATGGAAACAGCCTATCAAAACATAAAAGCGCGCGGAATTGACGGTTTGGTAGTAATAGGCGGCGACGGTACATTTACCGGGGCATTGCGATTTTCAAAAAAATATCCTGACATTGCTATAATAGGTATACCGGGTACAATAGATAATGACCTGTATGGGTCAACCTATACCCTGGGTTTTGATACGGCAACCAATACGGTTATTGAAGCTATTGATAAAATACGTGATACAGCCGATGCGCATGACCGGTTGTTTTTTATTGAAGTGATGGGCCGCGATTCGGGAGCTATCGCCTTGCGCGCCGGCATATCATGTGGCGCCGAAGCGATAATGTTGCCGGAGAAACTTACAGCTATTGAAGACCTGATCAAAAACTTAAAAGACGGGCAATCCAATAAAAAATCATCAAGTATAGTTATTGTTGCCGAGGGCGATAAGAATGGCGGCGTATATGATATTGCCAAAGCTGTTCAAAAAGAAGTAACAAACTACGATGTAAAGGTTACCATTTTAGGCCACCTGCAAAGGGGAGGCAGCCCAAGCAGTTTTGACAGGGTATTAGGTAGCAGACTGGGTTTTGCAGCGGTTAACGCGTTAATTGCAGGCGAAACACAGAAAATGGTAGGCTTACAGGCCAACCATATTAAGCTGACCAGTTTGGAAGAGGCGCTTACTGAGCATGAATTTAAGTTGGAAGAGGATCTTTTACAAATGGTTGATGTATTGGCTATTTAATAAATGATTGCAGTTATTTATAGTGGATCAAATTATGCCGACTGGCGTTTGGCAGATAAAGGAAGAACTGTTGCCTCCTTTAAAACCAATGGGATAAACCCATTTTTTGATGACGAAAAGCAAATACTGCAATTGCTCAATAAAAATATAAACCTGATACATCATGCGGAAGAAATAAAGCGCGTTTGTTTTTTTGGTGCCGGGGCATCGTCGCCCGAACTAAAAGTGACCGTACATAATGCGCTTTCCTCATTTTTTAAATTTGCTAAAGTGTCGGTTGAGCATGATCTGGATGCTGTAGCTATTGCCTGCTGCAAAAATTCGCCCGGTATTATAAGTATTTGCGGCAGCGGCACAAATGCAGCCTGGTACGATGGTAAAAAAGTTAAACCCAACAATTTCGGCTTAGGTTACATATTAGCTGATGAAGGGTCGGCAAACTGGCTGGGCAAGCAGCTGATAAAAGGTTATCTGAGTGAAACACTTCCGCTGGATATCCGCAAAAAATTTATTAAGCGTTATGATTACGACCGGACTACTTTGCTTGAAAAAGTTTACAGGCATAAACATCCGGCCATATTTTTAAGCTCATTTACCGACTTTTTTTTAGATAACAGGGATAATGATTATCTGAAGAATGTCATTAAGAGTGGCTTTAGCAAGCTGATAAGCACTTATTTGCTACCTTTATATAAGCAATATCCGGGAGCTGCAATATATTGCTCAGGTACAATAGCCGGAAGTTTTCAGGATCAGTTATTTGAAGCGGCGGCTGATGCGAATCTTAAAATCACAGGTATAATTAAAGAACCAATAAATAATTTACTAACATATTACTCTAATAAAAATTAAAAATCATGAAAATAGGAATTAACGGTTTCGGCCGTATTGGCCGTTTGGCTTTTAGGGCTGCAATCGAAAGACCAGGTGTTGAAGTTGTAGGTATCAACGATTTAGTTGAACCTGATTACATGGCTTACATGTTGAAATATGATTCAACACATGGTCCGTTTAAAGGCACTATTGAAGTTAAAGACGGACATTTGGTAGTTAATGGTAAATCTATCCGCGTAACTGCTGAGAAAGACCCGGCTAACTTAAAATGGAACGAAGTAGGCGCCGAGGTGATCATTGAATCAACCGGCTTATTTTTAACTATTGAAAGCGCTCAAAAACACATTGATGCAGGTGCTAAAAAAGTAGTAATGTCTGCCCCTGCTAAAGATGATACCCCAACATTTGTTATGGGTGTAAATCATAAAAAATTAACTGCCGAGCACACTATCGTATCAAACGCGTCATGTACCACTAACTGTTTAGCTCCTATAGCTAAAGTATTAAATGATAGCTTTGGAATTGAAGAAGGCTTAATGAGCACTGTACACGCGGTTACAGCTACACAAAAAACAGTTGACAGCCCATCAGCTAAAGATTGGCGCGGTGGCCGTGGGGCTTACCAAAATATCATCCCTTCATCAACAGGTGCGGCTAAAGCAGTTACGTTGGTTATCCCTGAGTTGAAAGGTAAATTAACAGGTATGTCATTCCGTGTTCCGGTTGCCGACGTTTCTGTAGTTGATTTAACTGTACGTTTGAAAAAAGGTGCTACTTATGAGCAAATTAAACAAGCGATGAAAACAGCATCAGAAGGTGAGCTTAAAGGAATTTTAGGTTACACTGAAGATGACGTAGTATCTGAAGATTTTAGAGGCGATTCACGCACATCCATATTTGATGCAAAAGCAGGTATTGCTTTGAATGATAATTTTGTTAAAGTGGTATCATGGTATGATAACGAATGGGGTTATTCTAACAAATTGATTGACCTGGTACAAGAAGTAGGCAAGGTTTAATTTATAAACCAAGTTAAATACATAGTAATTTAATAATACAAAGCCCCGGTATTAACGGGGCTTTGTTGGTTAATGCTGTTTTTAATAACTAATTATTTATTGAAGTTGAATACGTTTGTTACCCATACTAAACTAAAATGGGTAAATTTGATAGGCAGATTTAATGAAAGGGAGACATTATGAATCTAATACACAAAATTGAATATTGGGGCGATTCTCATCATCCCAAAATACTTGATATGATACGTATACTGCTTGGACTTTTGTTAGTTGCTAAAGGCATATCGTTTTTAAATAATGCTGCTTATTTACGTGATCTGATCATAGAAAACCAGGCTATAGATCAACCACAGGAAGTAATAACGGCAATTATATATTATGTAACGTATGTACATTTGGTGGGTGGGATTCTTATTTTTCTTGGACTTTTTACAAGGCTGGCGGCCATATTTCAGTTGCCTATTGTTTTAGGGGCCGTGTTTTTTATAAATATTTTCAATTCATTTGTTAATTCTGAACTTTGGTTATCTATAATATCATTAGGCCTATTAGTGCTTTTTATAGTTATAGGCTCGGGCCCATTGTCATTGGACAGTTTCTTAACGGGCTTCAAAAATGGCTATGAAGATGTAGCGGATCTGCCTTAAGCGGGAATCCGAAATCTTCAGAATTTAAGATTGCAAGAAGGCTGTTCATAATATGTATTTAAACATGATGTAAATTTGCTTTGAATAACATTTATTGAAACTTTATTTTGTGTAGTAGGCCATAAACTCTTTAAAAATCTTAATTTTAGCGCCTTAAAAATTGATACAACCCTATCAATCATTTGTGGTAAACAGAAACAAAAATGAAAGTTTTAAAATTTGGCGGGACATCCGTAGGCAGTCCGGCCCGTATGAAAAATCTGCTGGATATAATTGATGCATCCGAAAGGCAGATTGTAGTGTTGTCGGCAGTATCAGGAACAACAAATAGTTTAGTTGAAATTGGGCAGGCTTATCTGGCAGGCGATAAAAATAAAGCAGGTGCTTTAATAAGCGCTTTAAAGGATAAATATGAAATTTTTATAAAGGAACTATTTGCCAAACCTGAGTTTTTAGCGCAAGGTAAGGAAGTTATAGACTATCATTTTGGGTTATTAAGCAACCTGGCTAATGATCTGTTTACAACTATTGAAGAAAAGATCATTTTGGCACAAGGCGAACTGCTATCTACCACTTTATACCACGTTTATTTAAAAGAAACAGGTGTGTCGTCGGTATTATTGCCTGCCCTTGATTTTATGAAGATAGACGAAGACAATGAGCCTATTGTTGATCATATAACATCGCACCTCACCCCATTACTAAACACGCAACCTGATAATAAGCTGTTTATTACCCAGGGATATATCTGCCGTAATGCTTTTGGCGAGATTGATAATCTGCGCCGCGGCGGCAGTGATTATACCGCCTCATTAATTGGAGCAGGTATACGTAGTGAGGAAGTGCAGATATGGACTGATATTGATGGGATGCATAATAATGATCCGCGTATTGTTAGCGGCACCAAACCAATTGCGCAACTATCTTTTGATGAGGCTGCTGAATTGGCTTACTTCGGCGCTAAAATATTACACCCGCAAAGTGTTTTCCCCGCACAAAAGTATAAAATACCCGTACGCTTGCTTAATACTATGGACCCGCAGGCCAAGGGAACGCTGATAACTAATGACAGCGAAAAGGATAAGATCAAATCTATTGCTGCCAAGGATGGTATTACGGCTATTAAAATAAATTCCAGTCGCATGCTGTTGGCTTATGGTTTTTTACGCAGGGTATTTGAGGTTTTTGAACGATACAGAACATCGATAGATATGATCACCACATCAGAAGTGGCCGTATCTTTAACTATTGATGATACCACTTACCTGAAAGAAATTTTAGCGGAGCTGGAAGTTTTTGGCGCGGTAGAAGTTGACAACGATCAAACCATTGTTTGTGTGGTAGGTGATTTTGCTACCGAAAATCATGGTTTTGGCTCACGTGTGCTGGAAGCTTTAAAGCATATTCCTATCCGGATGATATCTTACGGTGGTAGCAGCCATAACCTATCTGTTTTAGTAAAAACAGAAGATAAAGTAGAAACTTTAAGAAGTTTACATAGCAGACTGTTTTAAAATAATAAAGCGTCATTGCGAGGAACGAAGCAATCTCTGAACTTTGCATAGCCAATTGGCATGTGTAATCCGCCAGCTGGCGGATCGTTCTTCGCAATGACGGTATAAATGGATAATTATGTTCAATGCAGATAAAATTACCCGTTTTCAACAATTAGAAACACCATTAAAATAATAAAGCGTCATTGCGAGGAACGAAGCAATCTCTGAACTTTGCATAGCCGGTTGGCATGTGTAGTCCGCCAAGTGGCGGATCATTCCTCGCAATGACGGTAAATAGATAATTATGTTCAATACAGATACAATTACCCGTTTTCAACAATTAGAAACACCATTTTATTACTATGATATGGGTGTTTTACGCCAAACGCTAACCGCTTGTAGTGATGCATCGGCTAAGTATGGTTTTCATGTACATTATGCAATGAAAGCTAACTTTAATCCGAAAGTGTTGGATATGATACAGTCTTTTGGATTTGGCGCCGATTGTGTAAGCGGGAACGAAGTAAAGGCAGCTGTTGAACATGGCTTTGGTAAAGAAAAAACAGTTTTTGCGGGCGTAGGCAAATCTGATAAAGAAATCAACCTGGCCTTGGACGCCGATATTTTTTGTTTTAATGTTGAATCGGTACAGGAACTGGAGATTATTAATGATCTGGCGAAAGCCAAAAATAAAACAGCCAATGTAGCCATTCGTATTAACCCTAATGTGGATGCACACACCCATCATTATATTACTACCGGGCTGGAGGAAAATAAATTTGGTATAAATACCTGGCAACTGGAGGATGTTGTTGGAGCCCTGCGTAGTTGCAGTAACCTGCAATTTTTAGGAATCCACTTTCATATAGGTTCACAAATTACCGATCTTGAAGTTTACAAAAGCCTTTGTATCCGCATTAACGAGATACAAGACTGGTTTGAAGATCATCACTTTAAAGTAAAGGTGTTAAACGCAGGTGGTGGCCTTGGGGTTGACTATCATTGTCCGGATGCTAATGCAATTAGTGATTTCGAAAGTTATTTTAAAGTATTTCATGATTTTCTGCATGTAAAACCCGGTCAGGAAGTTCATTTTGAATTAGGGCGCGCCCTGGTTGCTCAAAGTGCTTCTTTGGTATCACGGGTACTTTATGTAAAAAATGGAATGAAGAAAAATTTCCTGGTATTAGATGCAGGGATGACCGAACTGATACGGCCTATGCTATACCAGGCTTATCATTTAATTGAGAATTTGAGTCAGAAGCCGGAAAACTTAAGTCTTAAGTCCGAAGTCGGAGGTCAAGGTGAAACAGAGAATATTGACTCAATATTTAAGACTCAAAACGTAGAACTTAAATATGATGTTGTAGGCCCGATATGCGAGAGTACAGATTGTTTTCAAAAAGATGTAGAATTGGCGCAGTCTTATCGTGGCGATCTGATAGCCGTGCGTACAGCAGGTGCTTATGGCGAAGTGATGGCTTCAGGCTATAATTTAAGAGACAGGGTAGCGTGTTTTTATTCGGAGTAATTAAAACGATAAGCCAAATCTGATAAAAAACTGATTGCCTATTTCCACAGTGCCGAAGTAATTTTTGAATTTGATAAAATAACTGGCTTCAGGGAAAATATTACGAAAAAATCTTTCCTGCGGAGAGTCATTGGTATAATAAGTATCAGATAATGGGTTATGGCCTATGGTGGTACCTAAAAAACCACGTATGCCATGGGTTAATGTATTGTTTCGATTATGAAATATAACTTCTGTTGTTAACCCAACAGTAAACAGATCGGTTCGCTGATCAACATAAAGATTTGGCTGGTTGAGGGTAACAACTGATTTTCTGTAATCGGCATAGGGGCCAAACTCATGGCTATAAGCTGCTTCCATACCTATAAAACGGATATCCGCGTTACCGGCAGTCGTAAAGAAATTGGCCGACATCCTCCCACCAACAGCGCCAAAAAGCTTATCAGCAAAGTAAGTGGCGCTTGTTTTGCTGCCGGTACCATTCTGATAGTCGCCAAATGCGCCAAATGCACCATAAGCCAGGTTGAAATTATTAAAAACATGTCCCCTGCTTAAATTAATTTGTCCGCCTACTAAGGTGTTATTAAAGTTTGCACTTGGATATGCGCTAAATGCTGCCGAAACATAATTGGCTGTTTTTGCCGTATCAAACGAAGTGGGTTTTGGCTGGTAAGCAATATCATGATGATAAAGCGCCGGTGAGTATACCTTTGAGCAGGAAGCAAATAGCATAGCCATGCAGCCAAACAGGAATAATGTTTTTATATTCATATAAAATATTGAATACTCCAATATACAAAAAATCGCTCTGGATATATTTTACCACCATAGCGTATCTTTAACAAATTATAACTGTTAAAGTGTGTTAATTATTTTTATTTGTGACAAACAATAATTGTATATTTGACATTTATAAGCCATTGGAGTTAACCTTCTGATTATTATTAAATGAATACAGACCAATTTGTTATAGGGGTAGATTATGGTACCGATTCTGTACGATCAGTAATTGTAGATGCCAGCAACGGTAAGGAATTAGCTTCCTCTGTTTTTCAGTATCCACGCTGGAAACAGGGATTGTATTGCGATGCTTCAAAAAATCAATTCAGGCAACATCCGCTGGATTATGTGGAAGGCCTGGAGCAGACTATTAAATACTGCATTAAAATGGCAGGCGGTGCGGCTGTTGCACAAGCTATAAAAGCCATAACAGTTGATACTACCGGTTCAACACCTATTGCCGTAAATGAGCAGGGAGTGCCACTGGCATTGGTGCAGGGATATGAAAATAACCCGGATGCGATGTTTGTATTATGGAAGGATCATACAGCTGTGAAAGAAGCGGCCGAAATTAATGAACATGCCAAAAAGTTCCCGGTTAATTACTTGCAATATGTTGGCGGTATTTATTCATCCGAGTGGTTTTGGGCCAAGCTATTGCGGATTTTCCGGGTGAATCCCGAAATCAGGCAGGCCTGCTATTCGTGGGTTGAGCATTGTGATTGGGTGCCTTTTTTACTCACAGGCAGCAACGATATCCGAACTATGAAGCGTGGACGCTGTTCTGCCGGGCATAAAGCACTGTGGGCAGCTGAGTATGGCGGTTTACCTCCTGATGATTTTTTTAGCTCGCTTGATCCTTTATTAAAAGGTTTTACCGAACGGTTATATAAAGACACTTATACCGCAGACCAATCTGCCGGAACATTAAGTAAAGAATGGGCCGCGCGTTTAGGTTTGTCAACTGATGTGGTGATAGGAGTAGGCGCGTTTGACGCGCATATGGGTGCAGTAGGCGGACAGATTGAGCCCTATCATTTAAGTAAGGTAATGGGAACCTCTACCTGTGATATACTGGTAGCGCCTAATACAGATATGCAGGGCAAATTAGTTAAAGGCATATGCGGCCAGGTGGATGGCTCTGTAATACCCGGAATGGCTGGGTTAGAAGCAGGGCAATCGGCCTTTGGGGATACTTATGCCTGGTTTAAAAATTTGCTTTCCTGGCCTTTAAAAGATCTGCTGACGCAATCGGCATTAATTGACGCTAAAACTGCAGAAGCTTTAAAGACGGAGCTATCAAACAAAATAATAGTGGAGCTAAGCAAACAGGCGGCAGCGTTACCGCTTGATGAAAATGCCGAGCTATCAGTTGACTGGCTTAACGGACGCCGTACACCTGATGCCAATCAGCTGTTAAAAAGCGCGATTACCGGGTTGAGCCTGGGCAGCGACGCGCCCCGGATATTTAGAGCGCTGGCCGAAGGTACCTGTTTTGGCGCTAAAGCTATTGTTGAACGCTTTAAAACAGAAGGCGTGCCTGTAAAAGGATTAATAGGCATAGGCGGCGTAGCCAAAAAGTCGCCCTACATTATGCAAATGATGGCTGATATATTGCAAATGCCTATCCGCATACACCAGTTTGAACATACCTGTGCTTTAGGTGCTGCCATGTTCGCGGCAACGGCTGCCGGTATTTATCCCAAAGTTGAAGACGCGATGGCAGCAATGGGAGGTGGTTTTGATACTGCTTATTACCCCGATAAACAACGCTCGGCTTTTTATGAAGAGCGGTATAAAAAATATATTGAACTTGCAGCTTATGTTGAACAGCATACGGCTGATAATGAATAAAATAAATTTAGCATAGCGATGAGCAAATATCAGCATATAAAACAATTAGCCTATACCGCAAATATGCAATTGCCAAAACTGAACCTGGTAGTGTTTACCTTTGGTAATGTAAGCGCCGCCGACCGGGATCTTGGTGTATTTGCTATAAAGCCGAGTGGCGTGCCTTATGAAGAGCTGACGCTGAAGAAAATGGTGATTGTAGATTTTGATGGAAAGACAGTAGAAGGTGATTTAAGGCCATCATCAGATACCAAAACACATGCTGTATTATATTCGCAATGGGATGAAATAGGCGGAATTTGTCATACACACTCCACTTATGCAACGGCCTGGGCGCAATCACATCGTGATATTCCTATTTATGGCACTACCCATGCCGACTATAATACGGTTGATATTCCGTGCGCGCCGCCTATGAGCGATGAAATGATAAAAGGAAACTACGAGTATCAAACGGGTTTTCAGATAATCAACTGCCTGCAGGAAAGAGGTTTAAGCTATAACGAACTGGAAATGATACTGATAGGCAACCATGCGCCCTTTACCTGGGGCAAAAGCGCGGAGAAAGCGGTTTACAACAGTGCTATACTTGAAGCTATAGCCCAAATGGCCCTGTTAACAGAACAAATAAATCCGGGTGTGTCACGTTTAAAGGATGCACTGATCAGGAAACATTTTGAGCGTAAGCATGGCCCGGATTCTTATTATGGACAGTAAGTTTTATTAAAAGATGAATAGCTCCCGATTTTTTGTTATTTCCTTTTTTATGATATGCCTTTTAAGGCCGGTATTTGCCCAGGAAGATTTCCATCAATGGGCATCCACTCCGCCAATGGGTTGGAATAGTTGGGATTGTTACGGGCCAACCGTTATGGAAAGTGAAGTAAAGGCTAATGCTGATTATATGGCTAAATATCTGAAAGGTGCAGGTTGGGAATATATTGTAGTTGATATACGCTGGTATGTGGGTAATGATAAGGCTCATGGATATAATGAAACTAATCCTGATTTTGTATTAGATCAATATGGACGGTTTCAACCTGCTGTAAATCGCTTTCCGTCTGCCGCAGGTGGCAAAGGATTTAAACCGTTGGCTGATTATATACATAGTAAAGGCTTAAAATTTGGTATACATATCATGAGGGGTATACCGGTACAGGCAGTAAAACGTAATTTGCCAATTTTAGGCAGCAGCGCTACCGCAGCATCAATTTATAGTGAAGAGGGACAGTGTAAATGGCTAAAGGACATGTATACGGTAGTAGCCGGCAGAAACGGCGCACAGGAATATTATAATTCCATTTTTAAGCTTTATGCTTCATGGGGATTGGATTTTGTAAAGGTTGATGATCTTTCCAGGCCATATCATACGCCAGAGGTAGAAATGATCAGAAAGGCTATTGACCTTTGCGGCAGAAAAATAGTGTTAAGCACTTCACCCGGTGAGACGCCGCTGGCAGATGCAGTACATGTTCAGCAACATGCCAATATGTGGCGCACAGTTGATGATTTTTGGGACAACTGGAAGATGCTGAAAGATCATTTTGATGTTTTTGAGCGCTGGAATCAATACCGGGCACCCGGTGCCTGGCCCGACGGTGATATGCTGCCGCTTGGACATATTGGTATACGCGCCGAAAGGGGCAATCCCCGAATGACGGCCTTTACCAAAGATGAGCAATATACTTTAATGACCTTATGGTGTATTTTTCGTTCGCCATTAATGTTTGGCGGCGATTTGCCAGGCAATGATGCCTTCACGCTGTCGTTATTAAATAATATGGAAGTGTTAAGTGTATTAAATAACAGCACAAATAATAAAGAACTATTTAGAACCGGCGATAAAATAGGCTGGGTAGCGGATGATCCTAAAACAGGAGATAAGTACGTGGCTTTATTTAATACAGCAGATCAACCGGATGCTGTAAAAATAACACTTCAGTTATCGCAATTAGGGTTCAGCAATAGTTGTAAAGTGCGCGATTTATGGAGTAAATTGGATATAGGCCAGTTTGAGAGCGAATTTTCTGCCTATATTAATCCTCATGGCGCAGGTTTGTATAAAATTTCTCCCCAATAATATTAAAAGCAGATATAACCATAAATAGAAAAGATGATCGATTTAAAAAAATTGGAGGTTTGGTTCATAACCGGGAGCCAGGATCTATATGGCGAAGAAACTTTAAAGCAGGTAGCTGAGCATTCGCAGCAAATTGCCCGGTCTTTTAATGGAGCCAGTCAAATACCGGTACAGGTAATTTTTAAGCCTACTGTAAAATCAAGCGAAGAGATATATCATATAATACAGGAAGCCAATACTGCTAAAAGTTGTATCGGTATTATAGCATGGATGCACACTTTTTCGCCGGCAAAAATGTGGATAGGCGGCTTAAAAATAATGCAGAAGCCTTTACTTCATTTGCATACGCAGTTTAACCGCGATATACCATGGGATAGCATTGATATGGATTTTATGAACCTTAACCAGAGCGCTCATGGCGACCGTGAGTTTGGCTTTATGGTATCACGTATGCGGTTGAACCGGAAAGTGGTGGTTGGCCACTGGCAGGACCCTGAAGTGCTGGAGCAAATAGGCGGCTGGAGCCGTGTAGCTGCAGGCTGGAATGACTGGCAGGGCGCAAAATTTGTGCGTTTTGGTGATAATATGCGGTATGTAGCAGTTACCGAAGGTGATAAAGTGGAGGCGGAATTAAAATTTGGCTATGCTGTAAATACTTATGGTGTTGGCGACCTGGTAAAAGTTATCAATGCTATAAGCGACGCGGAAATTGATAAACTAACTGTCGAATATGAAGAAAAATATGCTGTTGTTGCATCCTTGCGAAAAGGTGGAGCACAATACGGTTCGTTACGCGAGGCGGCAAAGATTGAATTGGGCTTACAGGCATTTTTACAAGATGGCAATTATAAAGGATTTACGGATACTTTTGAAGACCTGCATGGCATGGTACAATTGCCCGGTATAGCGGCACAACGTTTAATGGGCAAAGGTTATGGCTTTGCCGGGGAAGGCGACTGGAAAACAGCGGCGCTGGTACGTGCTATGAAGGTTATGGGCAGCGGCCTTAAAGGTGGTAACGCTTTTATGGAAGATTATACTTACCATTTTGATCCGGCTAACCCTATGGTTTTAGGCTCGCATATGCTGGAGGTTGATGAGTCATTGGCAGATGGTAAAGCGAAATGCGAGATACATCCGCTTGGAATAGGCGGCAAGGCTGATCCTGTTCGCTTAGTGTTTAATGTAGCCGGCGGCCCTGCGCTTAATGCTTCTGTTGTGGATATGGGTAACCGTTTCAGGCTAATTGTTAACACAGTAGAAGCAGTAACTCCTGAACATGACCTGCCTAAATTACCTGTGGCGCGTGTACTGTGGAAACCTTACCCTGATATGAAAACAGGTTGCGCGGCATGGATATTAGCAGGTGGCGCCCATCATACCTCTTACAGTCAGAATTTAACGGCTATTAACATGGAAGATTTTGCAGACATGGCCGGACTTGAATACGTGCTGATTGATAAAGATACGCTGCTTCGCCAGTTAAAAAACGAATTGAAATGGAGTGATGCCTATTATAAAATGAAGGGGTAAACCTGAGTGTTGGTTGGCCTTTATCGCCAATGCGAATTACGCCTGCTTTTCTTCTACAACTGACTACATGGCGTTTATCTTTCACTTTGAGAAGATCCTTCACTCCGTTTCAGGATGACAAGCAGTGTAATTGTTTTTGTCATCCTGACCGATAGGGAAGGATCTTCTACGCTAAGTGTTATGTATATTTTTCTTCTGAAGAATCTTCTTCGCTATCGCTCCAGAATGACAGGTAACTTCGATCTTTTTGCCATCCTTCTTCGCTAAGTGTTATGTATACTTTTCTTCTAAAGAAGATTCTTCGTCATTTTATTGCGCTTACTTTTCTCCTGAAGAAGATTCTTTTCCGCCTTTTGGCGGATCAGAAAGACAGGCAGTGTAATTGTTTTTGTCACCCTGATTTAGTATTGAGCATTAGTTATCCCACCAACTTCTCAAAAAATTCCCCCGTAAAATCATCTGAGAAATGAATTACGTTAGGCAGGTTTTCAAATTCATGTTGTTCATGTGTGGTGGTTAATACAACAGCATTCATGCCTGCATTTGCTGCTGCTTCCGCGCCTTTAGGCACATCTTCAAATACAACGCAATTAGCAGGCGGTACTTCTAACAACGCGGCTGCTTTTAAATAGGTTTCCGGATTAGGTTTACTTAATACTACATCATCAGCACTTACTATGGCTTTAAAGTAATGCCTTATATTTAAGTTATCTAATACAAAATCAATATTAAAAGGTATAGCAGCTGAGCCTATAGCCATTGGGATACCTTTTGCATAGGCTCTTTCTAAAAAATCATTTAATCCTGGTAAAAGCTGCAATTGGGGTAAATATTCCTGCTGATAACGTTCTTCTTTTGTATAGGATAACCGGTTCATCT
>JAQBOY010000001.1 GCA_028287805.1 Mucilaginibacter sp. | reverse complement strand
CACAATCCTTCGACAAGTTCAGGAGGACAACGCTTTTTAGGTACTATCTCAACTTGTACTTATCTGTGACAAACATAAGTTGTTTATTTAATTTCCTACGCCGATATCGCATTAATAATATCATACTGCGTGATGATCTCTATTTTGCCGCCATCCTCTACTAAAACAGCAATGTTATCTTTATTAATCATAGCTGATATTTTATCAATAGAGGTATTCAGATCAACAAATGGAAAAGGCGTAGTAGTAATGTTTTTTATGGGTTGAGATTTTAGTGATGGATTTTCCAGCAGCGCATTTAATATGTCACTTTCAGTTATCTTGCCTATTACCATACCTTGCTGTGTAACAGGTATTTGTGATATATTTAATGATTTAATGGTATTAATAGCTTCCAATACAGACTTATCACTATCAATCGTAATAATTTCCTGGCTTTCTTTCTTTTTAATGATGTCTCGGGCAGTTAGCTTTTCATCCTTTAAAAATCCACGGTCACGCAGCCAATCGTCATTGTACATTTTGCCCATGTAGCGTGAACCATGATCTGGAAATATAACCACCACTATATCACCTTCCTTAAACCTATCCTTCATTTGCAATACACCGGCAATTGCCGATCCGGTAGAGTTGCCGGCAAAAATACCTTCTTTACGGGCAATTTCGCGGGTCATTAATGCCGCATCCTTGTCAGTTACTTTTTCAAAATGATCTATCAAGCTAAAATCAACATTAGCAGGTAAAAAGTCTTCTCCTATGCCTTCGGTGATATAAGGATATATCTCGTTCTTATCAAAAATTCCTGTCTCTTTATATTTTTTAAAAACCGATCCATAAGTATCAATACCTAATATTTGTATATCAGGATTTTTTTCCTTCAGATATTTTGCTGTCCCTGAAATAGTGCCACCTGTACCTACTCCAACTACTAAATGAGTTATTTTGCCTTCTGTCTGTTCCCAAATTTCAGGGCCGGTTTGTTCATAATGCGCCTCTGAGTTAGCTAAATTATCATACTGGTTCGGTTTCCATGAGTTGGGCACCTCACGCTCAAGTCGTGATGATACAGAATAATAGGAACGCGGGTCTTCGGGGTCAACGTTGGTGGGACAAACAATAACCTCGGCCCCAAAGGCACGCAGCGCATCAAATTTTTCTTTTGATTGCTTATCAGTGCTGGTGAAAATACATTTATAGCCTTTTATAACCGCGGCAATGGCCAATCCCATACCGGTATTTCCGGAAGTTCCTTCAATAATAGTTCCGCCCGGTTTAAGCTTACCACTTTTTTCGGCATCTTCTATCATTTTAAGGGCCATACGATCCTTTATAGAATTACCCGGGTTGGTGGTTTCTATTTTAGCCAAAACTATTGCCGGGATATCTTTTACAATTTTGTTTAGCTTAACTAAAGGCGTATGTCCGATAGTTTCTAAAATATTATTATACCACATAATTTTTTTATTTGAGAGCCGATTAAGTTGAATAGGTTGATTAAGTTAATGGTACATATATACGCTGATATTTTCAACTATTTCAGCTTAATAACTTATTTTATTTTAATCTTAGTCAACTCATCTCCCCTATCAATTCAACCACTTAAAACCTTAAATGTTTAACTGTAAGGCCGCCATTGATCAATTGTTTTAAAGATTCAATACCAACTTTTAAATGTGTTTCTACATATTGCCCGGTCACTTTTGAGTCGCTTTCACTGGTTTTAACCCCCTCCGGTATCATAGGCTGGTCAGATACCAGCAATAGTGCGCCTGTGGGAATCTTATTAGCAAAACCCGTAGTAAATATGGTTGCTGTCTCCATATCAACAGCCATGGCCCTTAATTCTTTCAGATACTTTTTAAATGCTTTATCGTGCTCCCAAACCCGTCGGTTGGTGGTATAGCAAGTTCCGGTCCAATAGTCAAGCGAAAAATCACGTATGGTAGTTGAAATGGCTTTTTGCAAGGCAAACGCGGGCAAAGCCGGCACTTCGGGCGGTAAATAATCATTAGAGGTTCCTTCACCCCGTATAGCAGCAATAGGCAGTATCAGGTCTCCTACCTTATTTTTCCTTTTCAGGCCACCACATTTACCTAAAAAAATCACTGCTTTTGGATGTATCGCTGTGAGCAGATCCATTACCGTAGCAGCTACTGAACTACCCATTCCAAAATTTATAATAGTAATACCATTAGCGGTTACACTTTGCATAGGTTTATCAAGACCCATAATCGGCGCGTTATCATTCCACTCAGAAAACAGCTGGATATATTTAGAAAAATTGGTTAATATGATATAACTGCCAAATGCTTCTAACGGACGCCCGGTATAGCGCGGCAGCCAGTTGGCTACAATAGCTTGCTTAGTTTTAAGTCCGGATTTAATGGGGCTTTTTACTTCCTTTACTTTAGTTGGTGTATCTGAAAGCTCCTTTTTAATGTTTAGGTCTTCATTCATATTTTTAGATATTAAAGATCATGAAAGTTTAAATAGCGAAGCCTGAAAAGGCAGCCAATATATATTTCATAATTTACTTTATACAACAAACCCCGGCTTTACACCAGGGTTTGCGTTAACTGTATAACAAATATAGCATTTAACTATATCTGAATTATTAAGCCACTTTTAATTTTTTCAAATCAGATTTGTCAAATTTCTCCCTGGCATAATCTAATGTTATATTTAATTTCTTAACATCTTTTTTAGATGGAAACTCAAACATAGCATCTATCATTATCGCTTCGCAAATAGAACGTAAACCACGTGCGCCGAGCTTAAATTCCATTGCCTTATCAACTATAAACTCTAACACATCATCATCAAAATCAAGCTTTACGCCTTCATATTCAAACAGTTTTTTGTACTGTTTAAGTAAGGAGTTTTTAGGCTCGGTTAAAATATTGTGTAATGCTTCCCTGTCTAATGGATTTAAATAAGTAAGCACCGGTAAACGGCCTATCAGTTCGGGAATTAAGCCAAATGATTTCAAATCCTGAGGTGTAATGTATTTATACAGGTTTTTTAAATCAACCTCGGTGTCGTTACCTTTTAATTTATAGCCTACGGTTTGCGTACGTAAACGATTGGCTATCTTTTTTTCGATGCCATCAAAAGCGCCACCACATATAAATAAAATATTGCTGGTGTTAACGGTGATCATTTTTTGATCAGGATGTTTACGGCCGCCCTGAGGTGGTACGTTAACCATGGTACCTTCCAGTATTTTAAGTAAGGCCTGCTGTACACCTTCGCCAGATACATCACGGGTTATGGATGCATTGTCGCTTTTGCGGGCAATTTTATCCACTTCGTCAATATAAACAATGCCCTTTTCGGCTGTGGCTACATCATAATCTGCTGATTGCAATAAGCGGGTTAATATGCTTTCCACATCCTCACCTACATAACCAGCCTCAGTTAATACTGTAGCATCGCAAATACAGAAGGGAACATTCAAAACTTTAGCCAGTGTTTTTGCCAGTAAAGTTTTACCTGTACCTGTTTCGCCCACCATAATAATATTTGATTTTTCAATCTCAACCTCATCCTTATCAATACGCTGATTTAAGCGTTTGTAATGGTTATATACGGCAACTGACAGTATCTTTTTTGCGTCATCCTGACCAATAACATACTGGTCAAGATGTGATTTTATTTCATAAGGCTTTAATACAGCTGGTGCAGAAGGTGAAGTTTTAACCTTACGCACCTTCAATTCTTCAGCTAATATTTCATTAGCCTGGTTAACGCATTTATCACAAATGTGTGCATCAAGCCCTGCTATCAGCATCAGCGAGTCTTGCTTGCCTGCGCCGCAAAACGAACATCTGATTTCTTTGCTGTTCTTATTCATTGTGATATTCTTTTTTAACAAATTTAAATAAATGATATGATATATACCAACATTGTTAGTATAGTAAATAGTAATAGGCTTTATCAAGTTAATTGAGTGAACAGATATATTTAACATATAACTGCTCACCCACTCGTCACTTATTAAAATCCTATCTTGGGTTAAGCAAATTATTTGGTTTTTGTTTTGCTTCCCTTTAATATTTCATCCACCATTCCAAACTCTTTAGCTTCTTCGGCTATCATCCAATGATCACGGTCTGAAGCCTCCCAAACCTTTTCATATGGTGCACCGCTATGGTCAGCAATGATCTGGTATAGCTCTTTTTTTAATTTAGTGATTTCATGATAGGTGATTTCAATATCAGACTGCTGACCTTGCGCTCCGCCTGATGGTTGGTGGATCATCACCCTGGCATGTGGTAATGCCGCTCTTTTACCTTCGGTACCTGCACACAACAATACAGCAGCCATTGATGCCGCCATACCGGTACAAATTGTTGCTACATCATTTGATATAAACTGCATGGTATCATAAATACCTAAACCGGCATAAACAGAGCCGCCCGGTGAGTTAATATAGATTTGAATATCACGCTTGCTATCTGCCGATTGCAAAAAAAGCAACTGTGCCTGGATTATATTGGCAATATTTTCATAAATCGCATCGCCTAAAAATATAATGCGGTCCATCATTAAACGCGAAAACACGTCCATTTGTGCTACGTTCAATTGGCGCTCCTCTATAATATAAGGTGTCATGCCTGTAATTCCGGTAGTACCAGCTATACCGGTAGGAATTGAGCTTCTTTCAACTCCGGCTATAAATTTATCTACATAAATGCTGTTAATACGATGATGTTTAACAGCGTATTTTCTGAATTCGTTTCTATCAATATTGCTCATGTTGTTATTTGGATTATAAGCGATTGTTAATCGCGATAAATATAGTTCTTAGTTGAATATAATTTTTAATATAAAGTTTTTAAAAAGTAAAATTTAATGAAGTATTAACTAGCCAGCGCGTCATTGCGAGGAACGAAGCAATCTCTAATGAGATAAATAATGAACCTGCACGGCCGATTGGCATATGTAGAGATTGCCACGCTATCGCTCGCAATGACGTCTTTTAACAAAAAAAGCATCTACCCAAGGCAGATGCTTTTGATAAAAAAATTAAATTTTAATTATTTAACTAACTCTTTAAAGTCGTTATATAAAATCTCTTTTTTATCTAAAGTAACTACACTTTTAATATAATCTAATGATTTAAGCGCTTTTACTTCATCAAACATCTTGTTGGCATTTT
>JAQBOY010000429.1 GCA_028287805.1 Mucilaginibacter sp. | reverse complement strand
TAACAGTATTTTGGGTTTTGTTATACCGCTATGTTAATCCACCGTTTACCTGGCTGATGATCACCCGGGGATTTGAACGTAAATCAGATGGCAAGGATTGGAAAATTGATAAAAAATGGGTGAACTTTGATGATATTGCCGACCCCATGAAGCGAGCTGCCGTAGCCGCTGAAGATCAAAAGTTTTTAGATCATTTTGGTTTTGATTTTAAAGCAATGGAAAGGGCTATTGATAAAAATTCACATTCGCATAAATTAATAGGTGGCAGCACAATATCACAGCAAACAGCCAAAAACGTATTCCTATGGCCCGGCCGCTCCTATGTACGCAAAGCATTTGAAGCCTATTTTACATTGCTTATTGAAGTTTTTTGGAGTAAGAAGCGCATTATGGAAGTTTATTTGAATGAAATTGAAATGGGGGATGGCATATATGGCGTTGAGGCAGCGGCGCAGGCTTATTATCATAAGGATGCCTATGATCTCACCAAACAACAATCAGCAGCTATTGCCTCTATTTTTCCTGATCCATTAAAATGGTCGCCTACTAATCCCAGCGATTATGTAAGGCACCGGCAATATTTGATAATGAAAAATATGAGAAGATTAGGACCACTGGATTTTTAACCCCTTTTTAATTTTTGACAGGTAGGCTTATTGATATTTCCACATTCTTGATTTTCCTTCGGTGAGCCACTCAATTGCAGTTTCTATACGCTTTTGGCGGGTAGTCTCCGATTTGGCATCGATAATCCATTCCACATAATCTTTTTTATTTGAATAACTGAATTTATCAAAAACTTCTTTGGCTTTGGGATTTTCATTCAGTACATATATAAAGTATTCCGGCACTATCAATTCCTTTTTTTCAGCCTGGGGTTTGGGTTTGTCATTTTTTACACCGCTTTCATTCAATTGGATACCTTGCAGTACAAAACCCTTTAAGATATTACTGTCAGGCAAGTCGGCAATGCTGTTTATCCGTCCAAAGCTTCCGGCTGAAGCTTCTTCGCCTGGATTAAGTAAATGATCAGGGTCATTTAGTCTGCTTGCCTTCCAGAACCCAAAAGCACAGTGTTGCTTAAAAGCAGCCATTTGACACACCGTACCTTTGTATTCAAAAAAAGGCATGCCCCATTTAATGTTTTCTGTAATAAGCGGTGAGGCTTCATGAACTACCTTCCTGATATGTTCCAATATAGGTTTGGCAAAATCAGCAGATTTGGCAATATATGCGTCTATACGGTTATCGTATTGTTCCATCACGAATTAGTTTATTCTATTCAAAAATCGGGTGTTGCTGCATGTTGCGCAACACAACACCTTAAATATCCAATAAATTTTTTAATTCAGGATGATATTGAGAAGTTAAAAATTCGGTAATGGTAAATTCTGCCAGTTCATGTTGGTAAAACGGGTCTTCTTTTATAATTAACTCCACTGCTTCTTTTGAATCAGCTAACGCTAAGATAATTCCTCCGGTGCGCGGCACTTTTCTGCCCGATGCAACAAATATATTTTTTTTGTAATACTTATGCAGATATTTCACATGGCTGGCCATATGACTATCCAGTTCTTCAAGCGGGACGATATAATTAAGATCAATGATAAACATATCTTCCACTTGTCATCTGAGCAATAGCGAAGAATCTTGTAGAGCTAACCAGGTCGCCGCCATCCATGGCCCACCTATCAGTTTTATAAGATTCTTCGCTATTGCTCAGAATGACAATCTATTTTGTCAATTACTAACCAAATCTCTAAACAACTGTTTATGCCAACTCTCCTTAAAGGGTACTTCCCATTTGTTTTCCAGTTCGGCCAGGTTTTGAACCAGATTATTAAAAACGATGGTATTGGTATTGATCTTCCCTTGTTTAATCTGTTCTTCAAAATCATGTCTTGGCAATGATAGGATTTCTTCCCCCTCACGATATGCCAGGTTAAAGCGGTCAAATAAATTGATGTTAAACTGCTGTTCCAATTGCTTCATAAAGTTAACCGATTTATCAATAGAGCATCCGCTGGCTCCGGCCTGGCTCTCATCAACTATCAATATTAAAAATCGATTATACCTGATTTCGGCTTTAGCTTTTAGTTGGTGGTTATGTGCGGTCCATTGTGTAGTAAAACTATCTAAGGACTGTTGTATTTGTTGTACTTCAGTAGTTGATAGCTTTTTACTGGATTGATAGATCCATACTCTTGAATTTTCAGAAAATTGCATATACAAAGCTATCAATTTATTAACTTCGTTTATAGTATTGTTGTCATGGTAAAATCAGTTCTGCTAAAAATCAAAAAAATATTTGTTGTCATTTTAATTATCCTGGCCGGATGTGTTAACTATTGTTTTAGTCCGGCTATGGATGAGCCGGAAATGCTTGCATGGGGCAACAAATGTTTAAATGAATCCTTTGACCCATCGGTTGATACCAAGCTTAAAAAATGGGAACTGGAACTGACGCCTGACGCGTTTATCCGCATGCGTAAAACCTACCAGAATGGTAAACAGGAATATTTTTCATTCCATCTGCGCCGGCTTACGGCTATAGATTATTTAGGTACTCCTGCTATTGGTACGTTACAATTAAAAACCATGGCAGACGATATTATTGTGCAAACACATAATGACCGTAAAGGAGACCTGGACACATTGGCCACCATGCTCGATATTCCGGTTAAAAACATGGGGCCTGAGCGGTTAGACAGCCTACAAACTATTTTGGAATATTTTAAGGGCAAAAGTTTATAACCCGTTTGCCCTGACAGTGATCTCGGCTATATCTAATACAGTAATTTCCTGCTCTTTGTCCTTGTTTTTTACGCCATCACTCAGCATTGTCATACAAAACGGACAGGCGGCTGCCACTACCTGCGCATTTATGGCTATTACCTCTTCAATACGTTCTATATTAATGTCTTTTTTACCCGGTTCAGGTTCCTTAAACATTTGGGCACCCCCCGCACCGCAACATAAGCCGTTTGATTTGCAGCGTTTCATTTCTACCAATTCGGTATCCAGTATTTCCAGCGCTTTGCGTGGTGCTTCATAAATATTATTCCCACGGCCCAGGTAGCAGGGGTCATGATAAGTAATACGCTTGCCTTTAAAGCTTTCACCGCCCTCGGCTTTTAGCTTACCTTCATCAATTAATTGCTGTATCAGTTGTGAATGGTGGATAACTTCATAATTACCACCTAAGCCCGGATACTCGTTTTTAATGGTATTAAAGCAATGCGGGCAGCCCGTTACAATCTTTTTAATATGATAGCTATCCAGCACCTGTATATTGGTTAGGGCTTGCATTTGAAACAAAAATTCATTGCCCGCACGTTTAGCGGGGTCACCGGTACAGCTTTCTTCTGTGCCTAATACAGCATAGCTGATACCCACATGCTGTAATATCTTACAGATATCCCGGGTAATTTTTTGGGCCCGCTGGTCAAAACTACCCGCACAACCAACCCAGAATAATATTTCGGGCGTTTTACCCTGAGCAGCCATTTCGGCCATGGTAGGTACTTTTATTTCGAATGTCGAATTTTCCATTTCGGATTTTTAAATCGTCAAAACTGCTTACTGCCTATCGTTAGCTATTAGTCCAATTCATCCTGTCAGCATTGCTATATTTCCAGGGGGCGCTGTTGTTCTCCATATTGCCAAACATATTGTTCAAACTGGCCGGAGCCTTTGATTCTTCCATAACTATATAGCGGCGCATTTCAGTTATAATTTCCAGTGGGTTGATGTTTACCGGGCAAGCTTCCACACAGGCGTTACAAGTGGTACAAGCCCATAATTCTTCACGAGAAATGTAATTATCAAGCAGCGCTTTATCATCCTTGTAATCCTTACCATGTTTGTCAATATTATTCCCCACTTCAGTAATGCGGTCGCGGGTATCCATCATAATTTTGCGTGGTGACAGTAGTTTACCCGTTATATTAGCCGGGCACACCGATGTGCATCTGCCGCATTCAGTACAGGTATAAGCCTCCATCAGGTTTTTCCACGTTAAATCAGTCACATCCTTAGCCCCAAAGCGAATGGTCTCTGTGGGGCTTTCTGGTATAAATGAAGGATCAAGCATAGCCTTAACTTCATTGGTAACCGACGCCATATTTGAAAACTCCCCTTTGGGTTCTAATTTGGAATAATAAGTATTAGGGAAAGCCAGCAGGATATGAAAGTGTTTAGAATAAGGCAGGTAATTTAAAAATGCCAATATGCCCACAATATGCAACCACCAGCACACCCGCTCAATAAAGGCCAGCGAATTGGCATTGTTTGGCAAAAGAGGCGCTATAAATGAGCTTACCGGAAAACTTCCGGCTTTGATATAATGACCAAAATGTAAAAGCTGCAATTTATAATCAGCGGCGTTCATGGTTAAAAAAAACGTCATGAGGCATATCTCAATGCATAGAATATAATTAGCGTCAGACTTTGGCCATTCCGTCATCTCTATGCCGCTAAAACGCTTTAAACGTATAATGTTACGCCTTGACAGGAAAACCACACAAGCTATCAGCACTAATATAGCTAATAGCTCAAACCCGCCTATTAATAACCCGTATAAGCCGCCCAGTGGTTTTGAAAAAATGCGATGCGAACCAAATATGCCATCGATCATGATCTCCAGCACCTCAAGGTTAATGATGATGAACCCAACATAAATAAAAAAATGCATAATAGCGGCAATTGGACGCTTAACCATTTTGGTTTGCCCTAAAGCAACCTTAGCCATTATTTTCCAGCGTTTAGCAGGTTGGTCAGAACAATTAATGCCCTTTCCTAATAAAATATTACGACGAACCTTGCCTGCGTTTTTAGCAAACAAGTAAACGGCGGTTGCCAGTATGATGATAAATATAACTTGTGCTATCATTATGTATGCATAGTAATACTCAAAGTTAGCAGAATTGTTGTAAGGTTAAAATTAAGTTGAAAAGGTTATAAAGGTTGTAAGTGTTATACAACTGAATTGTTTTTGGTTGTTTTAATTGATGATTTTAAAATGTAACAGCCTAATTAACAAGGAACAAATTAACACAACGCACCTTTTTTCAAAAAAAAATAACAGGATATAAAAAAAACGCTACATTTGCAGTCCTTAAACGGGCGGTATCATAGCTCAGTCGGTAGAGCAAAGGACTGAAAATCCTTGTGTCGCTGGTTCGATCCCAGCTGATACCACAACGATTACCAGGCCTCTTAGTATTCTAAGAGGCTTTTTTTATGCCTAAAAGTGCCTTTTTGAAGTTAAAAGTGCAGGTTTTAAATTTGTTTGACTAAAATTATAAGTAGAACTACGATTTGCTCTACTCATTCAAATTTACCAATCTTATTACTAAAATCGCTTTACTTGGTGCAGTTTTGGTGCAGTTTTCGTCCATGAATTTTGTTTTTTCATA
>JAQBOY010000410.1 GCA_028287805.1 Mucilaginibacter sp. | reverse complement strand
TTCTTATTCCTGAAGGTTTTTTACATGGCTTTGCTACATTAGAAGATAATACCATATTTGCCTATAAAGTAAATAACTATTACAGTAAAGAATGTGAAACCGGTGTAAAATGGAATGACCAAACGCTGGCTATTAATTGGGGTATAGCTGAAAGTGATGTGCTAATATCGCCAAAAGATGAACTATTGCCTTTGTTTAAGGACTATAAAAGCCCTTTTTAACCCGAACTATCATCGCTCATAGCAAGGAGCGATACGGTTGTTTAAAGGCTATGTCAATTGCGGGGAGCGTATAGATTGGCCGGCAAGGGCCACGAAGCAATCTCTTCGTTTTACTAAACATAATATGTACCCGCAATAAAGAAGAGTATTTAGATATAAACAAAAAACCTCCAAAATTTTGGAGGTTTTTTGTTTATTGGTTTTTCTTACTTCGTAATCAAGTTATATAACTCATCCAGTTTAGGAGTAAGTACAATTTCAATACGCCTGTTTTTAGTACGGGCCTCGTTAGTATTTGTCGCATCTACCGGTTGATACTGGCTTTTACCTGTGGCAGTTAAACGATGCGGGTCAACGCTTTCAACTTCGGTTAAATAACGGGTAACTGATGTGGCACGAAGCACGCTCAGGTCCCAGTTGTCTTTTATCTGGCCCAGGTTAATTACTTTTTTATCGTCTGTATGGCCTTCAACAGCTATATTAATATCCGGCTCTTTATTCAGCACAGTTGCAAATTGTTTTAACGCAGCTTTACCATTCTCATTAATAACAATACTGCCTGATGGGAAAAGCAGCTTATCTGCCAACGAAACATATACCTTTCCGTTCCTGATATCAACTGTTAAACCACTTTGCTGAAAACCTAACAAAGCTTGCTGTAACTTATTTTTTAAAGCATTGCTTGCTTCATCGCGTTTACGTAATATATCTTCAACCTCTTTTAAACGGGCTTCTCTTTTTTGCAGGTCTGATGATAGCTCACTTACTTTTGAGGTAGTGGCGTTATAATTTGTATTGAGCCCCTCATATTTTTTTTGCAGATCAGATAAGTTACCATGCAGGCCTTTTATACGCTGGCTCAAATCAGCAGCCTGGTGGTTTAGTTCGGCTATCTGATGATGCAAACTTGCGGTATCAGCCTGTAATTTTGAAACTTCAGCTTCCAGGTTACCGGTGCGGTTGGTTAAAGAATCGCGTTGGGCCACTAACGCTTTATATTTTTTAGGTGATAGTACTACGCACGAATGTAATGCGGCACATAAAAAGGCTGCAGCTAAAAGATATTTTAATTTCATGATATAAGGTATAATTTAAACGATTGCATTTTTTAAAAAGGCGTTAAGCGGATTAATTTTGCTGCATATCTGCGCTATGTTTGTTGCGCAATCTTTTTTTAGCAAATCCTTATCCTTTAGGGGGTGCGAAACAATAAAGCTTTTAAGTTTCAATAACTCAATATTTTCATTGTCTGCACTATACTCGCGGGGGACCGTTTTTAATTGGTCCTGACTCCTGAAATTACCAAATAATTTAATAAAAGCTGGGTCATCAATTATGGCTTTTAAAGCAGCGGCATTATAATCAATTTCTTGTCTTATCGCCTTTAAATGAGTTGCCTCCGGCATCCAGTAGCCACCTGCGATAAATGATTTTCCCGGCTGAATGTGCATATAATATTCTGCTCCACCAAGCCTGGTGCCTGATGTGGGAATACTTACGCCAAAATTATTTTTATACGGTGTTTTATTTTTACTGAACCTGATATCCCGGTATATACGCATAACACATTTCTTAGGATCAAGTTCCTCTGAAATATCCGGATCTATTTTGTGCAATAGTTTTAGCAATTCACCGGTTAGGTCAATAACATTTTCACGGGCTTCATCATATTGGTCCTTATTAGCTAAAAACCATTCCCGGTTATTATTTTCAACAAGTCCGGCTAAAAAATCAATAGTTTGCTGGTTTATCATCGATATCTAAATAAGGCTGGTAATGTATTTTTGGTGATAGCCAATATAAAAGTAATACACGCGAATATCTGAATGTTATAGGCGAAAGTAAAAAGCAACCGCCTATTAATACTATGCAATATAACCAGGGAGAAGTAGTATTATGTGTTAACAGATAAGTGCCTGTTACCAATGCGCCTCCCTCGGCTATATTGAGGGCATAACTTACATACATAGCGGCATAAAAATATCCAGGCTCTATTTCAAAATATAAGCCGCAATTGGGGCAATCCTGTCTAATCTTATTTTGGCTGATACTGTACATCTGGCCTTCAAACATATCCCCCCGCCTACAGCGCGGACATTTGGCATGCAGCATAGCCCAGGCTTTTGGAGTTTTTGACATGACGGTAGGTTATAGCCCGTTTAGACTTTTGATTAATTTAAATGCAGCCTTTCATCGCGCATATCGATAACTACATTTTTGCGGCGATACTTTTTGTACCAAATATAACCTACTGCTGCAACGGCTATATATGGAGCCGCCAATAAATACATAATGCCGTTATTTAAGCCATTGGTTGTTGTTTTACCGCTTTGAGCATTGGTTTCAACAGCGGTGGTACACATTGCACATTGCGCTTTAACCGGTTGTATAAAAGTGCCGGCTATTAAACTGCAAACAAACAGTATCAATATTATTTTCAAGCATTTTATCATGATACAAATTTACTCAATTATTAATTAGAAATGATAATAAGGCGATATCATTAAATACACAATTACGCCCGTAACTGTTACATATAACCATATCGGAAATGCCCATCTTACCAATTTTTTATGCTTCTCTACCTGCATTTGCAAGCCCCTGTAAAAGCTCAGTAAAATTAACGGTAAAACCCCCGCTGCAAGTATAATGTGCGAGGTTAAAAGTACATAATAAAAATACCGGGTATTTCCTGCTATAGCAATTTCCTGTGCTGATAATACACTGTCGCCATTAAGATCGCCATAACGGGTTTCGGGTGCCAGGTAATGAAAGAAAATGTACGATACCAGGAAGAGTGATGACAGGCAAAAAGTTAATATATTAATACGTTTATGAAGAGTGACTTTTCCACGCGTAATAAAATAAAGAGAAATTAATAACAGTATGCTGCAGGTACCATTTAGTATAGCATTTAATTGAGGTAAATAGTGCGTAAAGGAAGGCACAACTGATGGCGCCGGAATGATTCTGCGGTTTAAAATAATAACTACAACAAATACAAATATGGATACTGCAGCTACAAAACGAAATATAAATTTATCTGTCATATTATTTATTTGTCTGAATCAGAAATTAAAGCATTTCCAGCATCTCCATTTCTGCTTACATCATTACTACTGCTCACTGCTACTCAATACAACGGCTTATCGTTTCTTCGCAATTCCTCAGTTATCAATACTTTAATCTCGTCATTAAGCCGGTTAATATCATCTGTCAATACACCTGAATAATAACCCCTGATGCGTTTTTCACCGTCAATAAGAATAAGCTTATTGTTGTATATAAAATCATCATTCCCCGCTTTCAATGCATCTACCAGCAAACCTTTACGGGCAAGGCTGTATATGGTGGTGGTATCGCCGGTTAAAAACAACCAGTTTGCCGATTTGGGCTTTAATTTTTCTGCATAGCTTTTTAAAGCAGCTACTGAATCACGTGCCGGATCAACTGTAATGGTTGCAAAATATACCATTTTATTTTTAGCATAATTTGCCGACAGGCTATCCACATTAACATTTATCTGGTTACAAAGCGTTGGGCAATGCGTATAAAAGAAGTTAACGATAAATATCTTTTTGTTGAAGGTTTTAAAGGATACCTCCCTGCCATTTTGATCCTTTAATTTAAAATTGCCAAGGGTATGGAAAATAGTATCCGGTATATCCTTGCCATGTACCTTATGCGATGTTTTCGCTATCTGTTTTGGACCGAAAATGGGCAAAGGCTTATATCGGTTCTTACCTCCTACGGTAAGCAAATAATACAAAAATCCTGGTAAAGCTAATATAAGCACCAGGATTATGATTTTTTTTACTAACCTCAACTTGTTCATTATCCCCTCAGATCAATCCAGTGGTGACTCTCATTTGTAAGTACCAGGATTAAACCGATAATGAAAAGAATAGGAACTATGATAGCCAATGCCAAACCCAATTTTTCGAATTTAAGGTGCATAAAATAGGCAACAATGTAAAATGCTTTAAATAAAGTTAAAACAATATATACAGGGTTAGCAACATGTCCGGGTATTATACCACTTGGTACCATCCAAAGCGCTATAATAAATTCAACACAGGTTATGGCTAATAATATGAAAAATACTTTCCATATTTTTCCCCTGGTCATGGTTTCATGTTCTTCGCCGTCGGCGTGAACTGCTGTAGGTTCTGATGACATATATAAATCAGTTTAATATTATTTTTTTCAGACTAAATAAAAGAAGGTAAATACAAATACCCAAACCAAATCAACAAAGTGCCAGTAAAGGCCAACTTTTTCAACCATTAAATAGCTACCACGTTTTTCATAAGTACCCAGTAAAACATTAATGGTAATAATGATATTAATGATAACCCCTGTAAATACGTGGAAACCATGGAAACCGGTTATGGTAAAGAATAAGTTAGCAAACTGGTGAGCTGATCTTTGCTGATCTGCAAGTGCGCCCGTTGTAAAAAACTCTTTTAAAGTTTCAGCATTAGGAATACTTGACCACCAAAAACCTTCGCTATGCAGGTGTGACCATTCTAATGCCTGGCATCCCAGGAACATAAAACCACCAATAACGGTTAATATCATCCAGGTAATTACTTCCTTTTTAGCATTACGATGGCCGGCCTCAACAGCCAATACCATAGTAACAGAGCTCATAATTAATATAAAGGTCATTAAACCAACAAATACTAATGGTGCGCCATGCTCAACTAATCCAGGTACAGATTGAAAAACTTTATCAGCTCCGGGCCATACAGCTGAACTAAAACGTAATGAACCGTAAGAGATCAATAGTGATGAAAAGGTAAATGCATCCGAAAGGAGAAAAAACCACATCATCATTTTTCCATACTCAACATTGAAGGGGGATCTGCCACCCGACCAAGGGGTTGTTTTTACTTCATCAATTGGTGATACTGCTACGCTCATTTGAATTAAATAGTTGTTTGTTTAATATTGGTTCAAAAGTAAAAAAACATAAAGATAAATCCATATAATATCGACAAAATGCCAAAAAATAGAAGACATCTCCATTCGGAATAAATTTTTAACCTGCGGTATATTATTATAGCTGCCTTTCAGCGTGTTTCCTATCAGGAACAAACCCGCAATTATATGCACTAAGTGCATCCCGGTAAATACATAGATAAATGATTGGGATGCATTATTATTTACAAAGTAAACCCCCATTTTAATTAACAGGGTCCAGGCGTATATCTGAATAATAAAAAACAGGACGCCAAATAAAAGGGTTAATCCTAAATAAAGCCGTTGTTTGGCAAATTGTAAACGTTTAGCCGCGTTTGAAGCTACAAACAGTGTAACACTGCTTAACAAAATACATATTGTACTATATATAAAAGCATGCGGCAATATTAAGTGTATGCCATGCCCTCTGCCACCGCTGTAAACTATAAAGCCACTGGTAAGAGCCGCAAAAAACATAAAGGATGTGAATACAAATATCCACATATTGAATTTTTTGGCACCCAGGTTAAGCTTATCTTCTTGTTGTATTTGAGCCATCATTTCACTTTCCTATAAAATCAAATAAAAACATTAGTTGTACTACCGGCAAATATATAAAAGAGCCAAACATTAACTTCCTTGCGGCTTCTATTTGAAGCGTACGCATCAGGTTAAATGCCTGGTATAAAAATATTAAACTGCAAATTAATGATACACCACCTAAATAATAACCACCATAATGATAATAAGTAGGCAATAAACTTACCGGAAGTAAAATTAAGGTGAGTATAAAAGTAATAATTCCACTCGGTAAATTTCTTTTGCCGCTTGGCAATAATCTGAACCCGGCCAGTTTATAATCATCATCCAATACCCATGCAATAGCCCAAAAATGTGGAAACTGCCAAACAAACTGAATAGCGAATAATAATAAAGCAATGTAATCAATTTTACCATGCGCCGCTACATAACCAATTAACGGCGGTAAGGCCCCCGGTATAGCCCCTACAAATACCGCTATTGGCGATTTACGTTTTAATGGCGTATAAGCAAAAGCATACAATAAAATTGAAAATACAGACAGATATCCTGTTGTTAAATTTAAGCCTCCTAATAAATAAGTGCCGCTTATAGCCATAAATAAGCCTAATACCAACGCCTGGCCTGTTGTCATACGTCCTGCAGGTATTGGCCGGTCGGCTGTACGTTTCATTAAACGGTCAAGGTCCTTCTCAATAATCTCGTTAAAGCAATTAGCAGCCGAAGTAACTAAAAAGCCCCCGGCAATCAGAATTAACCAGTCCTTCCAAACAATAACACCATTTACTTTACAGCCTATTAAATAAGATATAGAGGCGGAGAAAACTACCAGGAAAGTTAAACGGAACTTAATCAGTTTTGAAAAATCACTCCACTTCATCTATGAGCCTCCTGCTTATTTTCTGATTGATATAAATTAAGCAGCAAATAAAATTGCGCGCCAAATATAAGGCTTGCTAATAAAATATGTGCCGCCTGTGCAAATGGTGGTAACGATAAATACGATAATAATATCCCGGTGACTATTTGAAGGATAATTACCAGAAACGTGAAACTCATTAATTGTTGTTGGATGGAATGCCTGCCAAATCCCCGGCGAATTAAAGCGTATAAAACGATATTGCCCAATAATACCAATACCGCAACATCCCTATGCTGAAAAAAAACACTCCCGGCATTGTTAACCCAATCGCTCCTGTATCCTTCCTGTAACCGGCTGGCTATGGCATCTATACTTTCGCGTACCTGAGCCCCAAATGTTATCTGTACAATGCTCAATAGTAATACGAGCAGGGTAACCACATATAATATTGGGCTAACATTAAGCTTGTATTTACCGTTTACTTTTGCTAAGTGATAAGTAGTGATACTTAACGCTAAAATAGCTAAGGCTAATAAAAGATGCACCGTAATAATCCAGGCGGTTAAATTGGTTGATACTACTATAGAACCCAGCCAGGCCTGGAAACCTATTAATATTAAGTTAAACGTACTTAAAAAAGGAATCCATTTATTAACATTCCAGTAGCTAAAGGAGTATATAGTTGCTGCCAATAAAAACAATCCGGAAGCTGCGCCAATAAGACGATTAATGTATTCCGTCCAGGTTTTTGCAGCGTTAAATTCTTCGGGCATTAATATGGATTTGTCTTCACGTATCCGTTTGGCCAGGTCTGTATAGCCAAAAACATCAAGCGTTTTAGCAAATCTTTGATTTTTGGCTATACGGCCGTTAACATATTTATCTTTATAATTAGCGGGCAATTCAGAACTATTGGTAGGCGGAATATAACAACCGAAACATTTTGGCCAATCCGGGCATCCCATTCCTGAACCTGTACTGCGTACCACCCCACCTGCTAATATTAAAATAAAAAGCAGAATAATACTCAGCAAATTAATTTTTTGAAATTGAATTTTGGATGTTGCTTTGCTCATCTAAATATTTCTAAAAATTTAGGGTACCTGTTATGGAAATATTTCCTGCACAGGTACCCTAAAAGATCAGATAAGTAATAAATTATTTTACTTGTTCGTTAGCTTTTTGTGTACTTGACCATTTTGATTGTGCCTCAAGACCACCTGTATTATCTTCAAAATCACTTGGAATATTTGAACTCATGGTTTGTGAAAAAGGAATAATTTGTGGTATAAAGTCCGAATCATTGCCCGGCTTGCTATAATCATATGGCCAGCGGTAAACGGTAGGAATCTCTCCCGGCCAGTTACCGTGTATATGTTCAACAGGCGTGGTCCATTCCAGTGTATTGGCTTGCCATGGGTTTTGTGTTGTTTTTTCGCCCCAGAATATAGAGTGAACAAAGTTATACAAAAATGCTACCTGTGCTAAACCGGCTATAATTGCCGACCATGTAATAAATACGTTAACAGATAACCATTGTTTCATGGATTCAAATTCAGTAAATGCATAATAACGGCGTGGTACACCATCTAAGCCCATAAAGTGCATTGGGAAAAACACCAGGTAAGCACCAATAAAGGTTAACCAAAAATGCAGAAAGCCTAATTTAGTATCCATTAAACGGCCAAACATTTTAGGGAACCAGTGATATACACCGCAAAGCATACCAAATATGGCAGCAGAACCCATTACCAGGTGAAAGTGAGCTACCACAAAATAAGTATCATGTAAATTGATATCCAACGCTGCGTTACCTAAAAATATACCGGTTAAACCACCAGAGATAAAGAAGGAAACCATACCGATAGCAAACAACATAGCAGGGGTAAAACGTATGTTACCGCGCCACAATGTAGCCAACCAGTTAAATGTTTTTACCGCCGATGGCACCGCTATAATAAGGGTAGTGATCATAAACACACCTCCCAAAAACGGATTCATACCAGTTACAAACATATGGTGCCCCCATACAATAAATGATAATACAGTAATACCAATAAGCGAGTAAACCATGGCATGATAACCAAAAATAGGCTTACGTGAATTTACTGACATTACCTCGGATGCTATACCCATTGCAGGCATAATTACGATATATACCTCTGGGTGACCAAGGAACCAGAATAAATGCTGGAACAATATAGGGCTGCCACCTTCAAAAGGCATTACCTGTCCGGCAATAACAATGTCTGAAAGATAAAAACTGGTACCAAAGCTGCGGTCAAATATCAACAGCACAACACCTGCTACCAAAACCGGGAATGCCAAAACACCTAATACAGCTGTTAAGAAAAAAGCCCAGATAGTTAAAGGCATCTTCCAAAGATCCATGCCTTTGGTACGCATATTTAGTACAGTACTTACGTAATTAATACCACCCATTAATGATGATCCGATAAAGCATATCATACTGATAAGCCAAAGGGTCATACCCTCACCTGAACCAGGCATAGCTTTTGGTAAAGCTGATAATGGCGGATAAACAGTCCATCCACCGCTGGCAGGGCCTTTTTGTACAAAGAATGAGCTTAACATAATTACACAAGCTATGAAAAAGAACCAATAGGATAGCATGTTCATAAATGGTGATGCCATATCCCTTGCCCCTACCTGTAAAGGTATCAGCAAATTACTAAAGGTTCCGCTTAAGCCTGCTGTTAATACAAAAAACACCATGATGGTACCATGTATAGTTACTAATGACAGGTAGAAGTTCGGATCTAAACGCCCGTCAGGTGCAAAACGGCCAAGCAGTGTTTGCAATAATGGAAATGTTTTATCAGGATAAGCTAATTGTATCCTGAATAAGATTGATAAGGTCATTGCAATAAATGCCATAGTGATCCCTGTTATCAGGAATTGCTTGGCAATCATTTTATGATCCTGGCTAAATATGTATTTGGTCAGGAAAGTATCGTGGTGATGCTCGTGACCCTCTTCATGATGTACTACCCCGTGATCCTGAACTGCTAATGTTGACATAATCGCTAATTAATTGTTTAACGCTAACCTATTTTGTGATATATTCTTTTTCTGATTTCCCTCAGCTAACTTCAATTCCTTCTTTAACCCATCGGTTAAATAGGGTTTCTGCCTGGCAATCCACTCATTATATTCTGAATCAGTAACTACACGCACTACCTTTTGCATATTATAGTGAGAAGCTCCGCATATTTTGTTGCAATAAAGCAGGTATTCAAATTTAGCGTTATCAGTTCTCGTACGCATTTCAGCCGTAGTGATAGTAGGTGTAAACCTAAAAAACGTAGGCAATCCCGGAACAGCATTTAACTGTACCCTAAAATGCGGCATATAAACGCTATGAATAACATCCTGTGCATTTATATTTAGCCTGATTGATTTATTTACCGGAATTACCATGGTATCTGCGGCTAAGTCATCAAAAGAATTTCTGTCTTTATAATCAATACCTAATTTATTGTTTCCGCCAATTAAGGTGTAATTCTTTCTGCCCAACTTACCATCGTTACCAGGATAACGCAACTCCCAGGCAAATTGGTGGCCGGTAACATCTATATTAATAGATGATTCGCCCTTGCCATCTGTACTGTTTGTAATTTCCTGCCAGGTAAAAAACCCGAACACAACCAGTATAGTCAATACAATAGCTGGTACAATTGTCCATACTTTTTCAATGGTATTGTTATGTGGTAAAAAGTATGCTTTTCTTTTATCTGATCCGCGGTATTTAAACGCGAAGAAAAACAATAAAAATTGTGTAAGAACAAATACAAAAAGGGTAAGTATTGAAGTGGTTAAAAACATTTGGTCAATTTTAACGCCATGTTTAGAAGCCGCTTCAGGTAATGTCATACTACCTTGTTCGGTTATTGACCAATAAGCTCCATAAAAACCAACAATCATAAACAGGATGCATATAGCACCCATTATATTGTTCCAGTTTATTTGTTTTTTATTTTGAAGTTGCAGGGAAAGGTCATACACTTTCAAAATTTTACCTACAATAGCTATAACAACGCATAACACCAGGAAAAGTAAAACATAGTACCCTACGCTCATCCACATGCCCGGTGTAGCTGTTGCATCACCACCTGTTACCGAGGAAACTGTAGGTGTTGCGGTATCTTGTGCCATTAACAGGTTTGTACCCAACAGGGAAAACACTGCGAAAAGCGAAAATATTTTTTTAGAATTTATTAGTCTTTTGAATGCCATTGTATCGTTTGTTTGGTATTCTGTATTATGTTGCAAATTTAACAATTATTATATGTGATGATGCAGGCTCTCTTCCAATAAAGGATGTTTTTTAGGTATAAGAGAGGTGAATGTACTCAATGCAGTGAATATCATAAAGGTAAATAACCCTGCAAAACCAATAAATACACCTGCTTCAATCCATCCAATTTCAGTAGCCCAGCTTGATTGCGGACCAACCGTGCCCGGCATAATCATGATAAAATAATCCAGCCAGTGGCCTAATATCAAAATAATACAAGCTGTTTTTAATATGGGAATCATACGTTTGGAATCGCGGGACATTAATACCAGCAGCGGTGTAGCAAAGTTGATAACAATGTTTAACCAAAACCAAATTTTAAATTGTGGCTCCCATCTTTTATAAAAATATTCAGTTTCTTCAGGAATATTCGCATAATAGGTTAACAGGAATTGTGCAAACCATAAGTAGGTCCAGAATACGGAGAAACCGAAGATTAACTGGCCCATATTGTGTAAATGGTCTTCAGTAATCCATGACAGGTAACCTTTGTCTCTTAAATAAATAGTAACCAATGTAATTACCGATAACCCGCTAACCCACAAAGCAGCGAAGTTGTACCAGCCAAACATTGTTGAAAACCAGTGTGCTTCTAATGACATAATAGCATCAAAAGCGAATAGCGGGATAGTAAAACCAAATATTACCAGGAATAAACAGGCAACTTTAAAGCTCTTGTCATAATTAAACATACCGCCCAGTGAATCCTCGTTATTAGAATACTTTACTAATAACCAGCCCAGCAGAGAATAGCTACCCAGGAAAATTATCATTCTGGCCAGAAAGAAAGGAATATTCAGATAGCCTGATTTACCTGCTATAATAGCATCATAATTCTCGCTTCCTGTATTAGTAAGCCCTTTAGCAGCCCAGGTTTTATATAAATAAGGAACAACTACCTCTTTGCCTTCTTCTGAGACACCTGTATGGGTTAAAAATAAACCGGCAACAATAATTGCTATTAATATAGCCGCTGCATAAGGCAACACTTTAATAAATGCATGCGGTATCCTAAGTATGGCAACTGACCATCCGGCTTGTGCTACATATTGAATGGCGCAAAAGAACACGCCTGCTATACATACACATGTAAAGTAGTAGCCCATTAACAACAAGTTGTCAAAAGTGCGCTCACCCTGATTTGTAATAAAGCCCAACGCGATAACTAATATACCTATAACTATAGCGATTAAGCTCCAGGTTTTAATATTACCTGTAAATTCAAATCGTTCGTCAAAACTATTATGAGTCTTCATTAAATCTAATTCTTATAAAGTTTGTAAATGGTGAACATACATAATTACTTTCCACCGTTCTTCAGGTGCTAATTGCGAAGCATATGATCCCATAGCATTTACACCATAAGTAATGGTATGATAAATTTTACCGTCAGTCAGATCTTTCATAGCGCCACCGCGTGATGATTGTCCTTTTGAATAAGACGGTGGTGGCGGGAAACCATGCTGAACCACTAAACCATCACCCTGGCCGCTTGTGCCATGGCATGGAGAGCAAAAATGTTCAAATAATACTTGTCCGTCAGCAAGGTTCTGCTCAGATGCCGCTAATGGATTTTTTGCTTCCAAACCTGACTGCTCGTAACCATCCTTTGTATTTGGATAATCAAACTTAACAAAACCCACCGGTACAGTACCTGCTGGTGGTACCTGTGCTGTTTTTCCGTCCTTAAAATTCGGATTTTTCTGATCCGGGTCATAAGCGATATGTTCATACATATTGGGGGCGTACTCCCATCCGGTGCTCCTTTTATCTTTGCACGACGTAACAACTATCGATGCAGCAATAGTAATTACCGCTAAACCCAATATTCTAAATTTATTCATAGCTAACATATTTTCTATCGTTATGCTTAACTTCTACTGCTCCTGCTTCTTTTAACAAATTAGTGATATCCTCATGAGGTACATTTCCTTTAGCATCAATAGCTATTACAAAACGATCGTTTGTAGCTCTAAGATCCATTACCCGTGGTGCACGTCCTGGAAACAGGTGCGTTGCATAGAAAAAGGTAAATGACATACCAAATGCAGCAAACAACACTGTCCACTCAAAGGTTGGAGGGATAAAATCCGGTATGGCAAAATTTGGTTTACCGCCAATGTTTATAGGCCAGTCATGTACCAGGAAGTAATAAACCATACTAAATATTACCGTACCGCCTAAACAGCCAAACATAAAAGCTGCATAACCTAAGCGGGAATCTTTAATACCCAATTTTGCTTCAATACCGTGTATAGGCATTGGCGTATATACATCATAAATAGGAATACTATTTTTCTGTAGTTTGTCAATCCCGTGCATCATATCATCGGGATCGTCAAAAAGGCCTAAAATATATTTGGTGCTGCTCATTTTAGTTATACTTTTTCGTAGTCAGATATTTTCACACTGTCATAATTAATTAATGACTCTTTATAATACTCAACCTGCGATTTATCAAGATGTCCCTCATCAATTAATTTCTTCTTAGCCTGCTCACTTGAGCTCTTCAATAATAATTTCACTTCGGCCATTGCTATTGAAGGCAGTACACGTAAAAACAACAGGAACAAAGTAAAGAATAACCCAATTGAACCGATGAACACGCTCACATCAACCCACGTTGGATAAAACATGGCCCAGCTTGAAGGAATAAAATCGCGGTGAAGTGAAGTAACGATAATCACAAAACGTTCAAACCACATACCGATGTTTACGACGATTGATAATGCCCATGAAATAGGGATGCTTGTACGTATCCTTTTAAACCACATTAATTGGGTCATCAGGATGTTACAGCCATACATCATACAACCTGCCCACCAGTACGGACCAATAAACCTGTTTAAGAAAGTATACTGCTCGTATTCGCCGCCTGAATAGTAAGCGATAAAAAATTCTGTCAAATAAGCCACGCCTACTACTGATCCGGTTACAAGGATGATCTTGTTCATGGATTCAATGTGGAACATGGTAATATAATTCTCTAAACCTAATACTTTACGGGTTACCAATAACAAAGTTTGCACCATAGCAAAACCAGAGAATATGGCCCCGGCAACAAAGTAAGGCGGGAATATAGTAGTATGCCATCCCGGTTCAAGGGAAGTGGCAAAGTCCATAGATACAATAGTGTGTACTGATAGTACAAGCGGTGTAGCCACACCAGCCAGAATAAGTGATACGGTTTCAAAACGCTGCCATGTTTTTACAGAACCGGTCCAACCAAATGAACAGATAGAATAAATTCTGCGGCGAAGGCCCGAAGCACGGTCACGAATAGTAGCAATATCAGGCAATAAACCGATATACCAGAATACTAACGATACCGAAAAATAAGTAGATATCGCAAATACGTCCCAGATTAATGGCGAGTTAAAGTTAACCCATAATGATCCGTATTGATTGGGTAATGGTAAGGTATAAAGAGCCATCCATGGGCGCCCCATGTGAGATACTACATAAGTAGCGGCGCAAATTACAGCGAAAATAGTCATCGCCTCGGCCGAGCGGTTAATGGAGTTACGCCATTTTTGACGGAACAATAATAACACTGCCGAAATAAGTGTTCCGGCGTGACCAATACCTACCCACCATACGAAACCTGTGATATCCCAGGCCCATCCTACTGTTTTATTTAATCCCCATGATCCTATACCATACCAAAATGTATAACTTACAGCAAATACCCAAAGGCATGCGCCTAAGGAAGCTACGGTAAAGCCTATCCACCAGGCTTTGTTGGGTTTATTTTCAACAGGAGAGAGTACATCTTCCGTAACCTTAGCATACGTGATGTCTTTTCCCGTTACTAACGGTTCCCTTATTATTGATTCATTATGAGATGCCATATTTTAAATCGCTGTTGTAAATTTAAGCTTCTAATTCAGTTCTGTTTCTAACCTTTACCTGGTAACCAATACCCGGCTGCACACCTAATTCTTCCAGCACGTAATAAGTTCTTTCACTTCTTAATGCTTTTGAAACTTCTGATTCCGGATCATTTCCGTTACCAAAAACAATAGCATTAGCAGGGCAAGTTTGCTGACAGGCAACTTTAACGTCACCATCTTTAAGCGGGCGTTTTTCTATTTTAGCTTTTAACTTTCCAGCCTGGATACGTTGTATACACATGCTGCATTTTTCCATTACACCACGGAAACGTGTAGTTACGTCAGGATTTAATACTAATAGCGTATGCTCATTTTGAATATAGTTTTCAAAACGTGAGTCGTTCCAGTAGTTAAACCAGTTAAAACGGCGTACTTTATACGGGCAGTTATTAGCGCAATAACGTGTACCTACGCAGCGGTTATAAGCCATGTGGTTTAAACCTTCTGATGAGTGAACGGTAGCTAATACCGGGCAAACTGTTTCACAAGGCGCGTGATCACAATGCTGACATAGCATTGGCTGATGCACAACCGACACATTGTTAAGGTTATCCAGTTTACCAATTTCTTTCTCTTCGGTTACAGTTGTACCAGCCTCATTAAAGCTGTAGTAACGGTCAATACGTATCCAGTGCATTTCACGGCGACGACGAACTTCATCACGCCCTACAACCGGAACGTTGTTTTCAGCGTTACAGGCTACTACGCAGGCACCGCAACCGGTACAGGCATTTAAGTCAATAGCCATTACCCAGTTATAGGTTGGGCGCTGATACTCATTCCACAAGCTTTTGTAAGCTTTATGCTCGGTAGTATGACCGGTACCATGATAAGGATCTTTTACATAATCCTTTAATACCGTTTCACGAATAACATTACGGCCTTCGTATGAATGGTGTGTTTGAGTTTGAGCCAGTATTATGTTATCCTCAGTTGCTCCGATAGTTACAACATTGGTAGATTGTAATGTACCATTACGGAATTTGCGGAAAGGGAAAGCATTTTTCCCTACGCCATCTCCTACCGGGCCAGCCATTGTACGACCATAACCTAAGGCTACAGAAATTGTACCTTCTGCCTGGCCGGGTTGTAATAATACCGGTAGCGCTATAGAATAACCATTGGCGTCAATAGTTATAACATCACCCTCATTAAGGTTTAATTTTTTAAAATCTGTTAGTGATAATGCTGCAAAGTTATCCCAGGTTACTTTTGATACCGGATCAGGCAATTCCTGTAACCATGGATTATTGGCGCGTTTACCATCCTGCATGGCAACGCTCTTGTAAAGCTGCAGTTCCATCTTTTTATCTCCGGATGCTACCAGCTGATCGCTTTGTGCCAATATAGTACCTGCAACCGCATTCAAATCACGTGTGAATGAATAAATACCTGCAGGTTTATCAGCTACTTTTATAAAACCTGTTTGCAATAAGGTTTCCCATCCTTTTTGACCGGATAAGCCGCCTTTAGCTAAAAGATTTTTATCCCAGTTATTTCTAACGTAAGTATAGTATTCTTTAACCGGAGCATCAGACCATACCAACAAGCTTTGTTCAGCCTGGCGGGTATTGTACACCGGGTTAATAGTTGGTTGTAAAACCGTATAATATCCTTCTATAATATTATCATCGCCCCATGATTCCAGATAATAATGGTTGGGTGCTATAACATTACAAAGTGATGTAGTTTCATCCTTATGATCAGAGAAAGATACTTTTAACCGTACTTTAGCCAACGCGTCGGTAATATCTTTACTATTAAAGTAATCATAAGCCGGGTTAGCGTTCAGGAAAAATACCGCGTCAACATCTCCGCGTTTAATCTCATTTATAAATTCAACAAATTCAGCATCGTTTCCTGCATATTGATTGGAGTAATTATCCATATCAATAGTAGTACCATAGCTGCCTAATAATGAATTGATGGCATTAACCAATACTTGTGTAGCTACATCATTTGAACCTGCTACTACCAACGCTTTACCTTTAGCGGCCTCTAATTCTTTCGCAGCCAGGATGATAGCGTTATTAGCTGAATTATTAGCTAATTTTTTTGTACCCGGTAAAGTAGTACCTGCAATAGCATTGTATAAATTCACCAGTGCAACACCTTCTTCAGATGCTTTGATAGGAATACGTACATCAGCGTTAGTACCTGTCAGGCTCATACCGGTTTCAAACTGGATATGACGTGACATTTTTTTGCTTTGCAGCGATTTGTTATTACGATTTTGTACGTATTGGGTAGTAAATTCAGTTGGAGATATCCATGAACCCAGAAAATCTGCACCGAAACTTACGATAACATCAGCCTTATCAAAACGGTAGTGAGGCAAGATTGCTTTTCCGAAACTATTTTGATTGGCTTGTATGATACCAGTATAGGATACCGCATCATAATTGATATGTTTTGTAGTAGGGTACTGTGCAATAAAATCAGCTATTACAGCTAATGTTGAAGGACTGTGTACTGTTGATGAAACAATACGTATTTGTTTGCCGCTTGTTTTAATAGCTGCAAGTTCGCGTATTACAAAGGCGTCAATTTCGTTCCACTCGTATTCAGTGGTACCCTTCATTGGATTTTTCAGACGGTTAACGTCATATAAATCCAATACTGAAGCTTGTGCCTGGGCACTTAAACCGCCTTTAGATAAAAGATCATTAGGATTACCTTCAATTTTAATAGGACGGCCTTCACGGGTTTTAACCAAAATAGCGTGTCCATCATAAGTTGAGGAATAGTAATTAGCTACGCCCGGTGTTACTTCTTCTGGCTTAATTAAATAAGGTATAGATTTATGTACCGGTACTTTTTGACAAGCAGCCAGCGTAACGGCGCCAACGCCAAAGCCTACTGCCTTTAAAAAGTCGCGGCGGGGAGTTTTCCCCATTAAACCGTTTCCGCTTAAAACATCTTCGATAGGAATAGGTTCAGCGAATTCGTGTTTGTTTTTCTCAACAAATTCCGGTGTTTTGTTTAGTTCTTCTAAACCTTTCCAGTATTTTTTATTGCTATCCATTTAAGCTATATAATATATAAACTGTAATGCTAAGTTCGTTTTAATTAATAATGGCACTTGCCGCACTCAATACCGCCCATCATGGCCTCTGTAACCCTGCCATTCCTTTTGATCAGCTCATGTACCGCAACCATTTTTTCATAATAAGCGTTACCTTTCATATTTACGTCAGTACGCTTGTGGCATTGTATACACCATTTCATGGTCAACGGTGAATATTGATACACTTCTTTCATAGTTTCAACCGGGCCGTGGCATTGCTGACATTTTAAGCCGGCAACTTTTACGTGCTGTGAGTGGTTGAAGTAAGCAAAATCAGGCAGGTTATGAATACGTACCCATTGAATAGGTTTTGCTTTAGTGCTGTCATATTTCTGGGTTTGCGAATCGTAACCCAACGCATCATATATTTTATGTATCTCAGGCGACTCAGTTTTAACAACTTTGTGGCAGTTCATACACACGTTTAATGATGGTATAGACGCATTTTTTGATTTGTAAGCACCTGAGTGGCAATACTGGCAATTAATTTTCATAACACCGGCATGCAAATCATGAGGGAATTTAATAGGCTGAACCGGTTGGTAACCAGTATGAACATTGGTGTTCCATAAAGAAACCCAAGTCCAGCTTCCTAAAGCTATAGTACCGCATAATAATATAAAGAATACCAGTTTTTTATTTTTGGCTATCTTCTTTAAAATTGCTAAACGATCAACAGGCTCATGCTCTTCAGTAACTTCAGGTTCTTCTGGTAATAAACCTCTTTTGTTTAATAACAGACGTTCTAAAGTGGCAATAACCTTATTAAGTACCAGTATAACAATAAAGGCGATAACTATAACGGCTATTAAACCATATATAACCAAATCACTTGGCCCGTTATCTACTGCAGCTGCAGTAGCGGCTCCGGGAGCACCTGCAGCAGGTTTTGCCGACTGCATTTTTTTCCAATCATCCCGTACATAAGCTATAATATTACCGGCATCAGCGTCAGAAAGTTCGGTAAATACCGTCATGGCCTGCTGGTTATACTGGTTATAAATTGCAAGCGCCTTTGGATCTTTAGCCGCAATTAATGCCTGGTTGTTCTGTATCCAGTGAGTTAACCATTTGTCATCTGTTTCTGATGCAATAGTTGGACCTAAAGCCGGACCGGTTAACCGCACATCAATTTTATGACATGTGGTACATTTGGTCTTAAACAAGGCTTCACCTTTTGCAGCGTCTCCCTGCGCCTGAGCAGAAAATCCCCAAACAGCAAAACCGGCAACCAGTAAAACCGACCTTGAGAATTGTTTAAAAATCAATGAGATACTTCTCATAAAGTGTTTATGTGCTAAATAGTTATTTTATTAATGTATTGAAACTGACGAAAGATGTAACCTTTATCCGAATTTTCAGTGACAAAAGTATAATTTATTACACTATCGCTGACAAATTAATGACAGTAATAAATAATTTATAATCGTTCTAAATAATGGATAAAAGTATCGAAAAACATACGGGAGGGGCAATAAAAAAATTTTAAATATTAACATGCCGCAATAGCTATTGTTGCAGAAAATCAAATATTTAATTTCTTTTTATACTCCACTAATTCACCATTAAAGATTTAAATGTTTTTATTATTGCCCCAGTATCCATGCAAATATCAGCGGAGCTACAATGGTCGCATCAGACTCTACAATAAATTTTGGTGTGTGAATATCAAGTTTTCCCCAGGTTATTTTTTCATTAGGCACCGCGCCTGAGTAAGACCCATAAGAGGTTGTGGAATCGGATATCTGGCAAAAATAACTCCAAAAAGGTATCTCCGGCATTTCCATATCCTGATAAAGCATCGGTACAACACATATCGGAAAATCGCCCGCTATACCACCGCCGATCTGAAAAAACCCTATTCCTTTTCCTGAAGAGTTTTTTATATACCAATCAGCCAGCCATGCCATGTATTCAATTCCGCTCTTCATAGTGCTGGCCTTAATTTCACCTTTAATAATATAAGATGCAAATATATTACCCATGGTGGAGTCTTCCCATCCGGGTACTACTATCGGTAAATTTTTTTCAGCCGCTGCCAGCATCCATGAGTTTTTAGGATCAATTTCATAATATTGCTCCAATTCGCCGCTTAACAATATCTTGTACATGTACTCATGCGGGAAAAATCGCTCGCCATTATTATCGGCATCCTTCCATATTTTGTAGATATGCTTTTGCAAGCGCCTGAAAGCCTCTTCTTCGGGTATACAGGTATCTGTTACCCGGTTGTAATGATTTTCCAGCAGATCCCATTCATCCTGCGGACTCAAGTCGCGGTAATTAGGTACACGCTTATAAAAAGAATGCGCTACCAAATTCATAATGTCCTCTTCCAGGTTAGCGCCGGTACAGGAGATAATAGCAATTTTATCCTGCCTTATCATTTCGGCCAGTGAAATGCCCATTTCGGCTGTGCTCATGGCTCCGGCCACAGTCACCATCATTTTCCCGCCTTCGGCCAGGTGTGTTTCATAACCCTTTGCCGCGTCAACCAATGCCGCTGCATTAAAATGCAGATAGTTTCTTTCAATAAATTGTGATATGGGTCCTCTTGTATTGCTCATAATTATAGCTGATAGATAATGGCGCAAAAGTAGGTATTTTGATTAAATCAATATTTTTAATTTTATTATAGCTTAAATTTTATCCGGCACAAGTGTCATATCCTTAAATTAAATATGCTGCCTGGGTTAAGAAACAAAAAGAGCCTGACCAATAGTCAAGCTCTTTCCAATATCATTACTATAATTATTATTTAAAATCCTCAACAGTTACACCTGCATTTACTTTAACATCTGTTACATTCATTACCAGGTTTTGTTCCTGACCCGCTGCAGCTATTGTTAATGCTTGTTTATAAGGAAACATCAAATTGCCCACTTTACGATAATCGCTCAATTCAAGTGTTTGTGTTACACCGGCATTATTAGCTACTGTAGTGCTTTCGTTTTTTACCAGCAGTTTACTTTTTATGTCGTAATATTCTGTTGAAGTTTTGCCGGTAGGGTCGGTAACCGTAAGCTGGTAAGCATCTGAACCGTTTACCTTTTGTATGCCTTTTACAACCAGTTTAAATGCCGGATTATTTAGATAATCAATTTGTTCTATTAAGGAAGTAAAAACCTTTTTTTGCGCAATTTCTTCAGCAGAAAGATCTTTTTTGCGACCCATCTGTTGCTGATAGCCCTTATCGCCATCAAATACGTTCTTCATCACCACGTTGCTACCCATCGAAACAGTCATCAATTCCTTATTGGGCGCCAACTTTTTCTCATCAACATTCAAATTCATCCCCTGCATGGCCATAGTCATTGTTAACTCGTATGATTTCATCTTATTCAGTTCATCAATACCACCAATAGCATTCAGGTAGTTTTTGATAATATCAGTTGCTTTTATATCAGGAACTGGATTTGTTGCCGAACTCGCAGTAACAGGATTAGCATATACATCATATAATTTTACCGGGTACCCATTCTTTTTAAGCCCGTCAAGCATTTGTGCTGTATTGCCTACTACTACTATCCGTGTGTTATAGTTAAAATACTTTTGAGCCACACGAAGTATATCGTCAGCAGTTACTGCATTTACCTTTTGCAGGTAAGTTTTATAAAAATCAGCCGGCAGGTCATTAATTAATATGGTACTTGCAAAAGTTGCTGTACGCGCCGGGTCTTCCAATCCCAATGCGAATGAACCATTATAAAGCGCTTTGGCAATGTTTAATTCCTCAACCGATACCTTTTCTGAACGAATGCGGTTGATCTCCTTTAAAAATTCGGCAACAGCGCTGTCTGCTTTAGCATTTCTTACCGAAGCAGAGGCATTAAACAAGGTCTGGAACCTTCCCGAACCTATGCTGGAGTAAGCCCCGTAAGTAAACCCATGTTTTTCGCGCAGGTTCATAAACAAACGGCTCTGGGCACCACCTCCTAATATATAATTGGCTAATAAGGCAGGGAAATAATCAGGATTGTTTTTTTTCAGATCAACCAGGTTAACTACACGAATTTCTGATTGTACAGCGCTTGGCAAATCAACTACATCAACCTCAGTTTTTGGCGGATTAGCCACCTCAGGAAGTTTGGGCAAGGTTAACATTGCTCCTTTCCATGAGCCAAATACTTCTGTTGCCAAAAGTTTAGCTTCTGCAGGCTTAATATCTCCAACAAATGTTAAATAAGCTCTGGATGGTGTAATATATTTATTGTAAAAAGCTTTAACGTCAAGCAAAGTCAGATTTTTTATACCTTCTTCTGTTTCAAATTCACCACTAGGATGGGTTTTACCATAGGTAAGGGCGTTGGTAACACGTGAGGCAATAGCAGGGGCATTTTTAGCTTGTGATTTTAACCCTGTTATCTCCTGTGTTTTAAGCTTATCAAATGACTCCTGGGTAAATGCAGGTTCTTTTAGTCCCTGCCCCATCAGCGTAAAAGCGCTTTTAAAATAACGGGTTAACGAAGATGCGGATCCGCCCGAGGCACTAAGACTTACATTAGCCCCCATTTTTTCGACAGCTTCATCAAACACGGCTTTGGGCATTGTTTTGGTTCCTTCGTTCAGCATTGCACCCATTAAAGAGAATGCACCGGCCTTACTACCCTCGGTAACAGGCCCGGCATCAATAACAAAACTTGCTGAAACTTTGGGTAACCGGTGATCTTCAACAACCAAAACTGTTATGCCGTTAGCTAATTTATAAACAACCGGATCTTTAATATTTAAAACCGGGGCCGGGCCAGGCTTTGGTTGCTTGCTGCGGTCAATTGTTACTTGTGCATGCGCATATTGCATTAATAATACGCCGGCAGCTATCATTATATATTTCTTCATGATCTTTTTTAGTGATATAAATTAATTATAGAGCTTTACCTTTTCCGGGCAAATAATACAATAAAAGGCGTTGATTAGAATTAAGGTACTTCTTTGCAGCATCCCTTATTTCTTCTCTGGTTATTGATTTTATCTCTTTTAATTCGTTATTAATCTCGTTGGTATCTTTATGATAAAAGGTATAACCGTTAGACAAATTTTCTGCAATGCCCAGCATACGGGTATTGGCGCTCACAAAATTATTTTCAAACTGGTTTTGCAATTTTTCATAATCTTCCTGGCTAATGAGGTTGGTTTGCAGCTTTACAATCTCCTCGTCCATATCAGTTAATAAATTTGCCGGAGAAGCGCCGCCATTTGGCAAAGCGCCAACGATATACATCCCATAATCTTCCAATGCATAATTGAGGGCCAAAACTTGTAACGCGTCTTTTTTATCATCAACCATTTTTTTGTACAATTTTGAACTTGCACCACCTGATAAAATAGAGGATATCATTTCCATTACCCTTGAATCCCTTGTATCCCTGCCCGGCACACGATAAGCTGATGCAATTAAAGGTATCTGAATATTGGCGTCATACGCCGTATCAATAATTTGTTTTGTTATTGGAGCCTCATCTGTCTTTTTATAAACAATGTTTTCACCTTGGGGCACCTGGCCAAAATACGCGTTTATCAATTGTTTGGTTTTAGCTACATCAATATCACCGGCAATGGTTAACACCGCGTTATTGGGAACATAATACTTTTTAAAAAATGCTTTAAACTCATCCAGCTTTGCCGCATCAAGATCCTTCATAGAACCTATTACCCCATTGTGGTACGGATGGGTTGGAAACAAGCCTTCGCTTATATAGGTAATAACATTGCCGTAAGGCCGGTTATCCAAACTTTGACGTTTTTCTTCTTTTACAACCTCATTTTGTGTTTTTACACCAATTTCATTAATAACCGGATGCATCATACGTTCGCTTTCCATCCAAAGGCCGGTTTCCAGTTGGTTTGATGGAAATACTTCGTAGTAAAATGTTCTGTCCTGTGTGGTATTTGCATTATTCTGACCGCCATTAGCCGATACGATCTTCATAAATTCGCCACGTTTAATATTTTCGCTACCCTCAAATAGCAAGTGTTCAAAAAAGTGCGCAAAGCCGGTGCGGCCGGCAGCCTCGTTTTTTGAACCCACATGATACATAACCGACACGGCTACCACCGGTGCATGATGATCATCATGAAGAATAACATGCAAGCCGTTAGGCAAGTTATATTCTGTAAATTCTATTTTTTGTGCATTTGCCTGAAACCCCATTAAGGCTATTGCGGCTATTGCACCTAAAACATGTTTCTTTATTTGCATATTTAATATTATTTATTGCTAAAGTATTGATTATTTAATAAGGTAGAAAGGAGTTTCTTTATTAAAGCTATTGGTATGCCTGAAATCTTAAAGTATCAGTTTTATCGGCTTTTAAGACGCTTGTGATTAAATATTGTTACAGATATTAAATGCTTATTTCATTTATACTAATCTTTTAAAAAACTTTAGTTAGCTGTGAGTTTATTGTTAACAGCATAACTTCATACGGCAAACACCTATCTTTGCGCAATAATCATTTATATTACAGGTAGTACAACCATCTCTTATGAACCATGAACTAAAAATAACACTTACCGCTGATGGTTCAAATACGATTTATAATCCAGAAGTAGGAGAAAATTACCACTCGCGCAATGGTGCTTTACAGGAGAGCCGGCATGTATTTGTTAATTCGGGCTTAAACTATTTTTTAACTAAAAATAATGTAAAGGAAGTATCGGTATTAGAGGTTGGCTTTGGTACCGGGCTTAACTTTTTATTAAGCGCTGATCTTTGTATAAATCAAAAAGTCAAACTGTACTATACAGGAATAGAAGCTTACCCTTTAAGTACCGAAATGATTGGTAAAACGGGTTATGATCAATACACATCCTCAACTTTATGGCAACAGTTTATGGATAATTATGAGGGGCTGCTTGGTTCTTCTGTTGCATTAAACACTTATTGCACACTACAAATTGCTAATTGCAAACTGCTGAATTACCGATCAGCTAATAAATATGATATTATTTATTTTGATGCTTTTGCCGCATCCCACCAACCCGAAATGTGGAATGAGGAATCAATAGCACATACCATACAATTTTTAAAACCCAGTGGCATATTTGTCACTTATGCTATAACCGGAAACTTAAAACGGATGCTTAAAGCATTAGGCTTAACGATTCAAAAAATACCCGGCGCTGCCGGTAAACGGGAGATGTTGAGAGGATGTGCTGATTTTTGATGTGAGGATGATTTTTTTGATGTGCATATCTGCACATCTACGTATTCGCACATCAAAAAATATTCCGCACATTTGCACATCTGCATATTTGCACATTAATATATGGCTATAACCGCACCCATAACCGCCTCCACTCCTGCTGCTGCTTTTGAACGCTTGCTCACTATTATGGATGATCTTCGTATAAATTGCCCCTGGGATAAAAAGCAAACATTAGAAAGCCTGCGCCATTTAACTATTGAAGAGACTTATGAACTATCTGACGCGATATTAAGCGGCGATATGCAGGAGATTAAAAAAGAATTGGGCGACATTATGCTTCACCTGGTTTTTTATGCTAAAATAGGTTCAGAAACCAATGATTTTAATATAACTGATGTACTAAATAGCATTTCTGATAAACTAATTAACCGTCATCCGCATATTTATAGTGATGTTAAAGTACGGGATGAAAATGACGTTAAGCGTAACTGGGAACAGATTAAACTGAAGGAAGGCAATAAATCTGTTCTGGGTGGTGTGCCGGCATCATTACCGGCATTGGTAAAAGCATCCCGTATACAGGAAAAAGCGCGTGGCGTTGGTTTTGACTGGGAAGAAAAAAGCCAGGTATGGGCTAAGGTTGAAGAAGAAATGCAGGAGTTTAAAGCTGAATTTAACGTGGATGATGAATGTGCGATAGATCATGAAAAAGCGGAGAATGAATTTGGTGACCTGCTGTTTTCTTTGATCAATTATGCCCGGTTTATCAATATAAATCCTGAAGACGCCCTGGAAAAAACTAATCGTAAATTCATCAAACGCTTTCAATACCTTGAAAACAAGGCCCATGAAAACGGGAAAAAACTGCATGATATGACCTTGGCGGAAATGGATGTTTTTTGGAATGAAGCAAAAAAATTATAAATTTAATTTTTACTGTAGCGTATTTAATAATTTTATCGTAATACCTATAAAATGAATTGTTATGAAAAAAATATTTACCTGCCTGGTGCCATCTGTATTGTTGTTAATAGCCGGATGCTCAACAAAATACACGCCTACTCCTGTTATTTTACCATCCGGCACTTTTAGCGGCCCGTTTGTGGTTATACATTTAAACTCCCAAACAAACAAAAAGGACACTACATCGGCTAACATCGTATTAACTATGTCTGCCACTACCGGATACGCTGTAACAGGTGATACAACAACCCTACAGGCCGGCAGCCGTGGTTCCTATATTGCTGATAGTCAATATATCCAGTTTATCGACCTAACCTTACCTTCGGGTACAACTACAGTAAAAACAAGCCCATCCGGTAAAATTCATTTAAACGGCGTGTATCAATACCTCTATGATGGTACAAACCTTCAACTTTTTGCATCTTCGGCCGATACTATAGGTTATAATTATGTGCTGAAAGCTAAATAATATAGTACGTAGATTATAGCAATATGCTTGTTTATTCTAAAAAAATAAACAGGCATATCAGTTAATGTTCTCCCGCTCCTCTTTTTCAGCCATTATATTAATGACTTGATTTTATCTGTTAATTAATTTGCTTTACTTGTAGCAAGTATGGCCTTTGTTACGTAAAGGATAAAAAACAAAAAGATATTTATTGATATAAAAAATTTTAATGCATCTACGCCCGGGCGTTGCTGAAGAAGAGATTATTCGCCACTGTAAAACAGGCAGCTTAAAATATCAGGAAATGCTGTACAAGCTATTCTATGGCTATGCTATGGGGATTAGTTTACGTTATTGCTTTTCAAGGGAGGATGCGGTTGAAGTGGTGAACGATGCATTTATAAAAGTATTTAACGCTATAAGCAGTTATGCTACTGACAAACCCTTTAAGCCCTGGCTACGCAGTATCATTATTAATACCGCTATTGACAGGAGGCGAAAAGAATTGAAATTTCAATTCAATACTGATCTGGAAAATGCAGAAGCATTAAGTTATACGGTAACTGCCATTGATAACCTGAATGCTCAGGACATTTTAAAACTAATGAGGCAGCTTCCGGCAGTACAAATAACTGTTTTTAATTTATATGAAATAGATGGTTATAACCATGATGAAATTGCGCAAATACTTGGCCTGTCGCCAAGTTCATCACGTGTTTATTTAACCAGGGCTAAAGAGAAACTAAGGAATATCCTTAATAAAGAACAGCAAAATCATGGATGAGCAGTTTAATAATAACCTAAAGAACCACATCAGAGAGGTGTTCGAAAATTTCGAAGCCCCTTCTGCTGATGAAGGCTGGTTGCTGCTCCGGAAAAAATTCCCTGAAAAGGAAAAAGACCGGGGTGTGATATGGTTATGGCGAGGTTTGGCCGCCGCTATTTTACTGCTGTTGTTGGGAATTGGCACATGGGTTAATTACCAACAAGAGGAACCTAAAAAATTGGCTTACAAACGGGTTAAAACTTACCGGGAAGAAAATAAACTACTTTATAAAAATCAGCCAATCATTAAAAATAAAAAGCCGGATGGTTTAAACAAAACGGATACTGACAATGCAGTTGTTGCAGTTCATGTACTCCCTAAAAATCATGTACTCCCCCCCAATAATTTACCGTTAATAGCAACCAAGGCTGCTCGTATTAAAAACAAGGATAAAGGGGCTACGCCCAAACCTCCTGTGAATCATTATATCGCTGAAAATTCCACCGCAACTATACCTGCTGATAAATCTGAAAAAGGCAGTAGTGATAATCTTGCCGCAAGCAATAATCAGTCAAATCTGCCTATGGCAGTTAATGATACAATTAGCAAAGATGGTATGATAGCTTCCGCTGAAAAACCAGCGCCCAAACTTAAAACTCCATTGCTTACTAATAATCCATTGCTTACTAATAACAAGGATAATGAATTAAAATACAAGGAAACCGTTAGAAAAAAAGAAGATAACCAGAAAAAGATTGAGTTTGGTATTTATGCGGCTACCTACTTTAATTATGCCAGGGGCAGTAACACACAATTAAATTTAGGTGCCGGTATTACATCTGATATTAAGCTCAGTAAAAATTTAAAGCTTTCTACAGGCGTAGCTATTGCACAAAACACTCTAAACTTTGCTACTCAAATACCCGTTGTTCAGCAAAGCCTGTTATCATCCAACATTCAACATAGTAGCATTGCCAGTGCTTATCTCAGTAACACCGGTAATACTTCTCCTACTTTTAAAAACTACAATGCACAATTAGTTGCCTTAGATGTTCCTGTAAATTTGAAATATGAGTTTAATCCTCAAAAAAACAGCAGCTATGTTTTGGTGGGCTTAAGTTCAGGAACCTTCATCAATGAATCTTATACTTATCAATACAACTATTCTAATGCCTTTTTAACTGCACCGCAAACCCAGTCTCAAACAACTAATAACAGTTTTAGTAACTTTTATTTTGCCAAAACCTTAAATGTTTCTTTTGGTCTGGGCTATCCGTTAGGTAAAAACCACCTCATTGTTGAGCCTTTTTTAAAGTATCCGCTTAATGGTTTGGGTCAGCAGCAAATTCGTTTTGGAGCAGGCGGATTAAACTTAAAGTTTGATTTTAAATCTTCAAAAAAATGAAAAAGTATTTACTTACCTTATTGATTATTGAGCATTTTATCAGCAACTTATTTATATAGCTAGAATGCCCAAAGCCGGCTTTTACGTTTTGGAATCAGTACCGGATATTTTAACTATTTAAACCTGATATCCTTTACCGGGGTTATCCGGGACACCAGCATGGAAGGAATGATCAATACCAGCAAGCAAATGAGCATCGTACCAATGTTGAGCAGTATAACATCAAGCCAGTTAAGTTGTATGGGAACAAAAGACATATAGTATGATTCCGGGTCGAGCTTAAAAAGATGGGTTTTTAATTGAAATATACTTAACCCCAATCCAAACAGATTGCCGAAAATTATACCCAGGCCTATAAGGTAGGCTGCATTGTACAAAAATATTTTTTGTATGCTCCAGTTGCCTGCGCCCATAGCCTTAAATATACCAATCATAGTGGTACGTTCCAGTATCATGATTAACAGGGCCGAAATCATATTAATGACGGCTACAATTAACATCAGCACCAATATGATTTGCGCGTTTACATCCAGCAGTTTTAGCCACTCAAATATATTGGGATAATTTTCAACTATAGTATAAGCTTTTAACCGGGTGGGTAATATATTGTCAATAAAATTTGCTGCTAATGTGAGCTCATCAAAATTGGCTACCCGCAATTCATAACCGCCAATGGTATCAGCATTCCAATTATTTAATTTCTTTATAAGGGAAAGGTCGCCAATTACATAAGTCTTATCAATATCTTCAATTCCGGCGCTAAAAATACCTTTTACTTTAAATGGCCGCTTTCTTAAGGGTTGCTGCACAAAATACATCAAAAGCTTGTCGCCTGTTTTAAGTTTTAAACGGTTGGCGGTTACTTCAGATATCAGGAGTTCTTTTTTTGCTTCGGCCGTATCGGTAAAATCAATCACACTACCCGAAACCATACTTTTTTTCAGGAATGACCAATCGTAAGTCTTGTCAACCCCTTTTAGCACTACGCCCTCAATTTCGTTATTAGCTTTAATAATACCGGGTTTAGTAGCAAAAGGCATTACTTGGGTAATGAGAGGGCTACGCTTAGCTAATTTAAAAAAATCGGCATCTTCCTTAAAAGAAGAATTTTCATAGGATGCGTTCAAATCATATTTAACAACTTTTATATCGCCGTCAAAACCGCGCACCTTATCTTTTATTTCCTGTTTAAATCCCCTTACAACAGCTAATGACAGGATCATTACGCCAAGGCCCAGCATAATGCCCACTATAGCTATACGTACAATTAACTTTGAAAACGTACGCTTAGACTTTAGTGTAATACGTCCGGCTATAAAAGAGGAGAAACTCAATGCAGAATGATTTTTTGTACCTTCGCAAATATGCGGTTTTTGCGGTTAAACCGGCACTTAAAAATTACTTAAGCATCGTTATTTATGATCCCGAACAAATTTCTTTCACAATTTGCAGTCATAGCCTTTTTAATGCTTAGTAGTGCAGCTGCGCAAAACAATGTAAGCTATAACAATAAAAAGGAGCCCATTAAAAAAATAATTCCTGCAGCCGACCAAACTAACCTATACATTAACTACCTTAAGGGAAAAAATATAGGGATGGTTGTTAATCAAACTTCTGTTATTGGTAACCGCCGCACAGTAAGTGTTGATAGCCTTCTTAAATCAGGTATAAGCATTAAAAAAATCTTTGGCCCCGAACATGGCTTCAGGGGCGATGCCAGCAATGGCGCCAATGTTAATGACAGTACTGACCCGGCAACAGGGCTACCTGTAATTTCATTATATGGCAAGCATTTTAAACCAACACCGGCAGATTTGCAGGGGCTTAACCTGGTTATTTTTGATATACAGGATGTAGGCGCCCGGTTTTACACTTATATATCTACCCTGCATTATGTAATGGAGGCTTGCGCCGAAAATAACCTGGAACTGCTGATATTAGACCGGCCCAACCCAAATGGATATACTGTTGACGGGCCGGTATTAGACACTAATTACCGCTCATTTGTGGGGATGCATCCTATACCTGTAACACACGGTATGACCATAGGTGAATACGCGCAAATGATCAATGGCGAAGGCTGGTTAAAAAATCATGTAAAATGTAACCTGAAAATAATTAAGATAGCTAATTATAACCATTCGTTAAGCTATCAGTTACCTGTTAATCCTTCACCTAATTTAAATACGGCACAATCCATATTACTTTACCCAAGTGTATGTTTATTTGAAGGCACAACATTAAGTTTGGGGCGCGGAACCCTGTTTCCTTTCCAGGTAATTGGCCATCCGTTATTAAAAGGGAAATATACCTATTCATTTACACCGGTTAGCATAGCCGGCATGAGTGAAGATCCACCGCAAAAAAATCAGCTTTGTTATGGAATTGACCTTAAAGGCTATAATACCGATAAATTAAGAAGTAGCGGAAAGATCAATTTAACATGGCTGATAGAGCTATATAAAGCATTTCCGGATAAGGCTCATTTTTTTAATGCCTATTTTACTAAGCTGGCCGGAACAGAAACGCTTAGAAAACAAATTGAAGCAGGCAAAAGTGAAAAAGAAATACGCGATAGCTGGGAACCTGCATTAAGCAACTTTAAGACCATGCGGCGCAAATACTTGTTATATCAATAAATTAAAAATCAATATAACTCGGCAAAACATTTTTATAAAAATTGAATTGATACAAAACACAAAGTAAATATGAGAATTGTATTTATGGGCACTCCCCAATTTGCCGTAGCATCTTTGGATGCATTGATACAGGCGGGTTGTGATATTGCAGGTGTAATAACAGCACCTGATAAGCCAGCTGGTCGCGGACAAAAGGTTAGCGAATCTGCGGTTAAGCAATATGCCGTTGCTAATGGTTTAAAAGTTTTACAGCCCGAAAATTTAAAAAGCCCGGAATTTTTAGAGGAGTTGAAATCGCTGCAAGCGGATCTGCAGGTGGTAGTGGCATTTCGTATGTTACCCGAAGCTGTTTGGAATATGCCACCTAAAGGAACCATTAATTTGCATGCTTCCTTACTGCCGCAATATCGTGGGGCTGCGCCTATTAACTGGGTGCTGATAAATGGCGAAAAGGAAAGCGGTGTTACTACCTTTTTTTTGAAACATGAAATTGATACAGGCGATATTTTATTTACCGAAAAAATAACGTTGAACGGTCATGAAACCGCCGGAGAATTGCATGACCGCTTAATGAACAAAGGCGCGGGCTTACTTGTAAAAACTGTTAAAGCGGTTGAAAGCGGCAGATATAACGAGCACCCGCAATCCGAGCATCTGCCGGATACAGGATTAAAATCAGCTCCTAAAATTTTTAAAGAACTTTGTAATATCGACTGGACCAAACCAGCAGAGGAAGTATACAATTTAATACGCGGACTAAGCCCTGTTCCAACCGCTTATACAACGCTCAACGGAAAAATATTAAAAATATTTAAAGCAGAATTGCAGCATACCCAACCCGGCATACAACCAGGAGGCTTTTTAACAGATAATAAAACCCATTTAAAATTTGCCACCAAGAACGGCTTTATTAACGTTACTGATGTGCAGCTTGAAGGTAAAAAACGTATGGGGATTGAGGAATTTTTGAGAGGCGTTAAACCTTAAATAATTTGCTTGTAAAGTCATAAATATTAAACATTATATCTAATTAAATCAGCTGAAAAAATGCATCAATTATAAGTCAAAAAACTAATAGTAGTATCCTTTTCATTCAAACTATTACTTTTGCCCTGGGTAATATCTCAAGTATGGAAAGCAGCAACAGAATTGAAATTTTAAAAACTCAAATTGAACCACTACGCAGGCAACTGACAGAACATAGCTTATACAAAAATATCCAGTCCATTAATGAACTGGCCATTTTTATGGAGCACCATGTATTTGCCGTTTGGGATTTCATGTCGCTGCTTAAATCATTACAACAAAACCTTACTTGTACAATTTTACCATGGATGCCTGTTGGCAATGCCAATACCCGTTACCTGATCAATGAAATTGTGACCGGCGAAGAAAGTGATGTCGACGAAAAAGGCAACCGCACCAGTCATTTTGAATTGTACTTAAGAGCAATGCAGCAGGCAGGTTGCCGGGCTGATGCCATTACCGCTTTATTTAAGGAATTAAGTTATGGAAAAAGCATTAACAAGGCTTTAGCTGATTCAAATATTCCTGTGGCTGTCCGTAATTTTGTTCAGCATACTTTTGATGTTATTGATACCGATAAAAATTATTTACAGGCAGCGGTTTTTACTTTCGGACGTGAAGACCTGATACCGGATATGTTTATCAGTATGGTAAAAGAGCTTAATGATCAGTTACCGGGCAAAGTAGATGTATTGCTTTATTATTTAGAACGCCATATTGAAGTTGACGGCGACCATCATTCGCAATTAGCCTATCAAATGACGGCCGATCTATGCGGGGATGACGACGCAAAATGGGAAGAAGCAACTGAAGCTGTTAAAGAAGCCTTAAAAGAACGGATAGCCCTTTGGAATGGTATACTGAATGCTATAGGAAAACAGGAAGTTGTATTGAAATAATTGAGATCAAAGCTTCTATTTAAATCATTTTTAGGGCAACTTATTCAACTCATCCATCAGCACCTTACTAATTTTATTAAAATAACGCCTTACCCCGTAACCCATTACTGATTGTATGCCACGGGTGGCATTGGTTATAAAAACCTCATCAGCTTCATATAAAATTTCAGGATTTATCTGCGCTTCGGTAACCGGGATATTTATTTTTTTAGCCAGGTTAATAACCACCTGCCGCATTATCCCTTCTACGCAGCCTTCGCTTAAAGCAGGCGTGTACAAATGATTTTGATAATACACAAACACATTGGCGCTGCCCGCTTCGCATAAAAATCCATTCTGGTTCAGTAAAAAAACTTCGTTCAAATTGTTCTGCGCTTTAAAAATTGCAGCCATTACATAAATAAGCGAATTACACGTTTTTATATTTGACAGGTAGTTGGATGATTTTGGCAGATCAGTAAAAATATCAACAATCAAACCTTTGGGGTTTAAAAAATAGCGGGGCTCATCAACCGGTGTTAACTCAAGGCAATAACCCATGGAGTTTTGCGTGGGTGTATATAACCCTTCAGAATCGCGGTAAACTGTTAAGCGTAAACGGGCATGCTTTACTTTATTCCGGATAGCCAGTTGCTCAGTAATATCCTTCAAAAACCAGGCATCCATTTGCGAATAACCATCAATTTTCAGCGCCTTCATACCCCGCTGTAAACGGTCAGCATGCAGATCTGCAAATTTAAGATGCCCCTTTAGCAGCCGCATACTTTCAAATAAACCGTCGCCATAACGGAATGAACGGTTAGCAACAGTCAGTAATTTACTGTCATCGGGAAGTATTTGTCCATTAAAGTTTATAAATAAAGGCGTCATTTAAATTATTAAATATGCAGATGATTACTGTGCAAATGTGCAGATTTTGTTTAAGCTTTATCTGCATCGGTTGATTGGGTATAACATTCAAGCTTATATAATGATTGCTACATCCTGTTTAATTATGCGTCTATAGCATTTCCTGTATACTTACGCCATTTTTGTAAAACAGTCTCAAAGTCGGGCGGAAGAGGAGCTTCGAAATGGATATATTTTTTTAATGTTGGATGCATAAATCCTAATGTTTGAGCATGCAGGGCCTGCCGCGGCATTATTTCAAAACAGTTTTCAATAAATTGCTTGTATTTGCTAAAAACAGTCCCCTTTAAAATTTTATCGCCACCATATATTGCATCGCTAAATAAGGGATGCCCGATATGCTTCATATGTGCCCTGATCTGATGTGTACGGCCTGTTTCCAGTTCGCATTCTATTAAAGTAACATAATTCATCCGCTCTAAAACTTTATAATGTGTTACAGACCATTTTCCTTTCTCCGGGTCGTCATAAATTGACATTACCCGCCTGTCGTTTATACTCCGGCCAATATAACCTGTTACGGTCCCGTCCTCTTCCAGGTCTCCCCAAACAAGCGCAATGTATTTACGGGTAATGGTATGTTCAAAAAACTGCCTGGCCAGCCAGGTCATGGAACGCTCATTTTTACTTATAAGCAACAAACCTGAAGTGTCTTTATCAATGCGGTGCACTAATCCCGGGCGGCCATCATTTCCGGGTAAAGTTGGCAGCTGCTGAAAATGATAAACAAGCGCGTTAACCAGGGTACCCGTATAATTATTATAACCCGGATGCACCACCATACCTGCAGCCTTATTAACTACCAGCACATCATGATCTTCATAAAAAATATTTATGGGCAGGTCTTCGGGGTATACTTCTGTATCGCGTGGCGGATGAGGTAAAACTACCGATATAACATCTAATGGCTTAACTTTATAACTCGCCTTTATAGTTTTATCGTTAACCAGCACATTACCCAGTTCAATGGCATTTTGCACCCTGTTGCGGGATGCATTTTCAACACGGTGCATTAAAAATTTATCAATACGCAACAGGGATTGACCCTTATCAACAACTATGCGTAAATGCTCATACAGGTCTTGTTCTTCCTGCTCAATTAATTCGGGTTGCTGGTCCATTTATTGCAAAAATACTCGTTTTCCTGTGTATTATTCAGATAATAGTATAGTTATTCTTTTCCCCGTGTGATATTAAGTAATATATATTACTTTTATATTTTTGAATACCTAACCCATAAAAATTAAATATGAAAAAATTTTACCCCTTAATTGCCGCTGCTATTTTAATAACCGTAGCCTTACAGGCAAATGCCCAAAGTGGATTTGATAACTTACTTAAATCCGGTCCCGGCGATGCCACAAAATTAGTTAGCGCCTACGCAAATCCTTTATTTAAAGGCTTCGGTGTAGGTTTAAATAGTGGCTGGAACAACACAGCAGCCACAAAAAAACTACTTCATTTTGATCTGAGAATAACAGCCTCAGCTGCTTTTGTACCTGTTTCTGATAAAACTTTTGATGTAACCAAAATTGGCTTATCAAGCGCGGTAACACCGGCTGATCCTACAAAAACTATAGCTCCGACAATTGGTGGTTCTTCTAATCCCGGCCCTGTAATGAATATTAACGACAACAACGGAAAACCTGTTGATCAGTTTACCTTGCCTAAGGGTTACACTTCAATTATTCCGGCACCGACTGTGCAATTAACTATCGGTCTTATTCAAAACACCGACGTTACTGTACGTGCCATCCCAAGCATTAACTTAGGCAGTAACCTGGGGTCGGTTTCGATGTTTGGTTTGGGGTTAAAACATAATTTAATGCATGACTTTTTGGGCAAAGCGGCAACTATAGTACCGTTTGACCTGGCCGTAGCATTTGGTTATAGTCGTTTAAATCTTAATATACCTGTTAGCGTACAGCCTTCGGCTAATGCGCAGCCAGCAAATGCACAGCAAAGTACTGATTTTTCAAACCAGCACATTGAAGGCCATTTCAATAGCTTTATGGTACAGGCAATTATATCTAAAAAACTACTTTTCTTCACTCCATTTTTATCTGTAGGCTATAATTCTGCTAACTCAAGTGTTGGTGCAATGGGCAATTATCCGGTATCATCATCCAGTTCGGTTCTTGCTGGCCCGAGATACATTACCTATACCAATCCTGTAACTATAAATGAAAAAAGCATCAATGGTATGCGCACAGATTTAGGGTTTCAGTTAAATTTGGCTATATTCCGTGTCTATGCTTCTTACAGCATTGCACAATATCAATCTGTTAACGCCGGAATTGGTTTTGGCTTTTAATATATTTAATGAATATTGATTTAGAAATTTTTAGTCCCGTTCATCAAATTAATGATCAATTGTTTGATGAACAGGGCTTAAAGGTTTTTATCAAACGCGATGACCTGATACATCCTGTTATATCGGGCAATAAATGGCGCAAGTTAAAATATCCGCTTAAACAGGCGTTAGCAGCCAACAAAACTCATCTGGTAACGTTTGGCGGGGCTTATTCTAATCATTTACTGGCAACAGCCGCGGCAGGAGCCAAATTTGGCTTTAAAACCACAGGCATAGTACGTGGTGAAAAGGTAGAAAATGATATATTGTTTCTATGCCGGTTGCATGGAATGAGCTTAATATTTACTGATAGGGAAAGCTATCGCGATAAACAGGCGCTTTTTAACAAATATTTTCATAATGCTGAAGATGCTTTCTTTATTGATGAAGGCGGTGCATCGGCAGAAGCTACTAAAGGTTGCAGTGAATTAATTGATGAGTTGACCGAAAACTATGATCATATTTTTTGTGCATGCGGAACAGGAACTACTGCTGCAGGCATTATTAACGGCATCAATTCACACCATCTTTCTACCACATTTAATG
>JAQBOY010000380.1 GCA_028287805.1 Mucilaginibacter sp. | reverse complement strand
AAGAAAATCCTTTAAAGGAATTATTTGTGGACGAATTAAAAGACATGCTTTGGGCAGAGAAGCAGTTGGTGAAAAGTCTTAAAAAACTATCCAAATCAGCTACATCAGAAGAACTGAAGAATGCGTTTGATACACATATGACAGAAACTGAAGGGCACATTGCAAGATTGGAACAGGTTTTTGGATCAATTGACGAGAAAGCTACGGCAAAAAAATGTGAAGCAATGGCCGGACTATCAAAAGAAGCAGAGGAGCTGGTGGAAAGTACTGAGGAAGGAACAGAAGTTAGGGATGTAGCTTTAATATCTGCAGCACAAAAATGCGAACATTACGAAATAGCCTCCTATGGTACTTTAAAAACATTGGCCGGTGTGCTTGGGTTTAACGAAGCACAGCAACTATTAATACAAACATTAGAAGAAGAAAAGAAAACCGACAATCTGTTAACTCAATTAGCGGAGGGTATGATTAATGAAAATGCGGCCAGCGAAGCCCGATAGTAATTGTAAAAGGGTTATTATGTAATAGTAGCCCTTTTACTTCCATCAATGTTGCTTCGTTTTTATTGGTCACATTAATTAATAATTTAATTTACAAGAAAATAAAAAACATCTTTAATACTCAATTGTATTAATTAATATAAACATAAAGTGATGAAAAGTATGTATGGTATGTATGCGGATGACAGTTCACTAATGAAAATGTCTCCTGGCGTTGATTCTTGTCCGGCCAGGCTTCATTATGAAGAAAATTATATTTATAGACCAACTGTATATTCAAGTGGTTGTTTCTCAATGAGTAAAACAACAATAGAGAAATCAAAAGAGTGTGAATTAGAATTATATAAAGAGAGTGAATTATATAAGTCGCAAAACACAGTTGAGATATAAACCAATAATTTATTTATCGTATTATTTAAAAAAAGAGGATATAATAGTTTTTCTATTTCAATATTACCTGTCTACTTATAATAAGGAGGTTTCAGGTAAAGCACGTAACTTTCATTTTCAATTGCAGACTTCCATTGCCTAATCAGGTTTTTATAGGCTTCGCCGACAGGCCTTATTTTACGGCTCAGGTCATAAAGCCCTAATGCATTTACATTCCCATCATCGTTTCTTAAAGCAGAATCCCAATCTACCTGATCAGTTAAACTATACCAGGTAAAGCCATAAATGGGTATGCCATCACGCTTTAAACGCCGTACGTTGGCCCACTGCGTTTGCAGCCATCTGATAGAGTTTGGTTCCCCTATATTGGTTTCGGTGTGCATAACGGGTAGTTTATAGCGGTTATAATACTGTTGAGTAATTACATAATAACCAAAAATTTCACCAGCAGCAGAGGTGGTCCCATCTTCATGTACCATATGTTCATTGGTAATATAATAATCATTCCCCATCACACAGCTACCCTTAATCAGGTTATTTTCAAACCAACGGTATTCTTGCTTACTCATGCTGTTTTCCAGTAAATATTCGTACATCACTACACTGATGGGATAGCCATAGCTCAAGTCGAGCGACAAAAATCGCTTTTGGTTCAGGAAAGTAGATAATGGATCACAATCAGGCGTTTCGGGATGAAAATATTCTGAGGATTCACTTTGAATGAAAACCGCGCTGGGCTGTATTTCCAGAATTGCCTGCATAGCCAGTACATTAGCTTTGCAAAGATTTTTCAGAGCAGTTACAAATGACCGGTCATCTGTCTTACATTCATTCCACCACCCATACTGTGCCGAAAAGGCGGCGGTAATAAATATTTCATTAATTGGCGTATAAAAACGAATAGAACTGAAACGGTGGGCAAATGCTTTCGCATATTCTGCAAAATAAACGGGAAAGTCCGGATTTTGAAAATCACCTAACCAATCTGGCAGGCCGAAATGGCAAAGATCTACAATCGGCGTTATATCCTTTTCTTTCATATAAGTGAACACTTCATCCGCAAAACTCCAGTCGTATTTTCCCGGCGCTTCATGCACCCGGTAATAGGCGGGGCCATAACGAAGAATATCTATACCTGTTTCTTGTACCAGGTCAAGATCCTGCTTCCACAATTTATAGTGTCCGCATTTTTCCATTTCGTCAACTCTTTTCCTGGTTCCATCAGGTAGCGTAATCATAGGATAACTGTTTTCTATCCCGGTAGCAAACATAAACTTGTTCTTATTCATCGTATCCAGCTTAAATCAATGAAAGTTCATTAACTAATATGATGCCATTCTTTATAATGATTAACTACAAGTAAATTTTTTCTATCAACAAACGAATAAATTGCAAAGTGAATTATTAATAACCTTTTGGTAAATAACAGCGCTATCCTGCTATATATAGCAATAATGCCCTCTAAACCTGTAAAATACAGGCTTAGAGGGCATTATCATTTTTTTAATTTCAGGGCTGCCTTTTAATGCTGTTTCCCTAAATATCTAATAGCGGTAAAAGCTGCTAATCCTGTAAGGGCAAATACTGTTACAGCAGTTAATGAGCCGATCGGGTTAGATGGTATATATTGTACTCCACGCTTATTGGCTCTCGCTGGTTCGTTTACATAACGCCCATGCGCAGGCACAGCTATTTCCTTAAAATTTTCAAATAAATTGTCAAGACCTAAAGTAAGCTCTTTACCCTGCATGGGCTTACCATGGCCGGTTGCAGCAATAACAGGATGCAGGTCACGAAGCTTTTTAACTGATTCTTTTGACGCGACCCAATCAGGCGTAAAATATTTAGGTGGGCCGCTTAAGCATTTTGGTTGAACAAGAGCACCAAAGGCCGACTCTTGTTTAGTCGTAACAAAGGCATCTCCGGCAATAAGCACCTTATCCCTGGTACGGAAAAGGGAAATATGCCCGGGCGCATGGCCTGGGGTAAAAATGTATAACCAATCCGGCAGAAACGGCACACTGCCATTTTCAGGAAGCGCCTGAATATGGGACCCTAAATTTATTGGCCGCCTTGGATACAATACAGATAGCAGCGTCATCATGCCGCCGCCAACTGTTGGGTCGGCTGGTGGATATGCGGATTTACCTGTTAAATAAGGAAGTTCTAAAGGGTGAGCGTAAACCGGCACATTCCAGATTTTAAGTAAATTATTAATAGCGCCACGATGGTCAAAATGCCCGTGAGTAAATATAATGGATGCAGGAGGCTTATTCTCACCAAACAGATCGGCCGCCATTTTTTTTATACGGTTTGCAGAACCGGGTAAACCGGCATCAACAAGCACCCACCGGTCATTATCAGCTATCATGAAGATATTTACAAATACAATCTTCATTCCCCACACTCCGGGAGCTACTTTGAAATAGTCTTTTCCTTCTTCTAAAGTTCCTAATGTTTTTGCCTCCATCACTTTTACTAAATTAAATTATCATCACAAGTATTAGCATACCCTTTATAAGGAACTATGCCTTTCTTAAAATGTTTATAAAATAAATTTTTAGCAAAGGCTGTCCGGAACACCTTTATAGTAAAAGGTATTACCCGGTAATTACAGGAACTGCTTAGTTAGTCTTTGGTATATTGTTTCACTGTATGAATAAGCAATGGCAGATCAAATGGTTTAGCGATATAAGCATCGGCGCCACATTGCTTAGCCAGGGCTTCGAGGTCATCATATCCGGAAGTAAGTATAACCGGTATATACTTTGTTAGTTCATTTGATTTAATTTCAGTACATAATTCATGGCCAAATCCATCCTTCAATTTATTATCCAGCAAAACTAAATCGGGCCGGTTAATAATCACCCCCTTAATGGAGTTTTTGTCAGCATAGGTCACCACTTCATAGCCTTCGTTTCGAAGTATTTCTTGCAATAAGTTCGAAGTTTCAATTTCATCTTCAATAATGAGTATTCTTTTCATAGTTAAATTACAGATGCTAATTACGGTATTGCTAAAATTACAGATATTAAAAATTAACGATTGTACAATTTCACTAAATTTTTGAGTCTTTTTTCCACTTTAGTGGTTAAAAGTCCTCGTTTCAATTGCCATAGCCAATTGCCATCCTTTGATGATGGCATATTCATACGGGCTTTTTCATCTAACCCTAAAATATCCTGTAAGGGAACAATAGCAATTTCTGATACAGATGCATAACAAAGTTCTGTCAAAACCTGCTGTACATTTTGTTTATTTACTTTTAGTTTGGTGTACTTTCTTAAATTATTACGTTCTTCTTTAGAAGAATTTTGCTTGAACCATCCCTTAGTGGTATTATTATCATGCGTACCGGTATAAGTTACAGAATTGATAATATGATTATGCGGAATATGAATAGAAACAGGCATATCCACACCAAAGGCGTATTGCAATAAATTCATTCCGGGTAAATTTAATTCATCGCGAAGGTCATAAACCCCCTGGCTTACGTCTCCCAGATCTTCTGCAATAAAAGGGATATCGCCTAATTCCTTTTTAAGCGTTTTAAATAATTTAGTACCGGGACCAAATTTCCATGTTCCATTAATGGCATTTTCTTCTCCTGCCGGAACTTCCCAATAATCATAAAAAGCCCTGAAATGATCCAACCGCACCACATCAAAAAACTCCATGTTTTTGCGGATACGATCTACCCACCAACCATAGTTTGTTTTTGCTAAATTTTCCCAGTCATAAACAGGCATACCCCAAAGCTGCCCCCCTGTATTAAAATAATCAGGCGGAACCCCGGCTATACCAGCCATTTCTTTGTTTTCATCCAGCTTAAAAATCTCAGGATGTGTCCAAACATCTGCAGAATCGTAACTTACATAAAATGGCAGATCACCAAAAAATTTAATACCTAAATCGTTGCCGTAATTTCTTAATGCCGTCCACTGTTTAAAAAACATAAACTGTAACCACTTTTGCTGATCAATTTTGGCTGCATATTGCTCATTAAAATCCCTAATGGCCTCATCATCCCTGCATTTAAACTGATCAGCCCATTCATACCAGGGGCGATCCTGATGATGATCTTTTAAAACTTCATAAAGCGCAAAATCATCCAGCCAATAGGCCTCCTTTTGTTTAAATACTGAATAATCAGCCTGCAGGCCATTTTTTTCTACCTTCTTAAACCGTTCAAAAGCAATAGCTAATAATATTTTTTTGTTAGCAGTGGCCGCTTCAAAATTCACCTTATCTCCTGAAGGCAACAAATGAGATTGCAATTCTTCTGGCGTAAGCAATCCATCATCCATTAAATCTTCGGGACTGATTAATAAAGTATTACCCGCCATACTGGAGAAGGAGCTATAAGGAGAATTATAAGCACCGGCGCCTGTAGGGTTAAGCGGAAGTAATTGCCAATATTTTTGATTAGCATTACTTAAAAAATCGGCAAATTTTCGCGCTTCCGGACCTAAATCACCTACGCCAAACACAGATGGCAGCGATGTAATATGCATGATGATGCCGGCACTCCTTTTACTAACTGATTTGGATGATCTTAGAATGCTTAGCGGAATGCTTTTAAACAAATCTTTTATAACTATTTCTTCATTTATAATTAATGGTTTGCCGTTTAAAATATCCTCCCATTGCAATGGCGCGTCTTCCTGTATAATTATGGAGGTATCTTTCCAATCGTGATCCAATAGATTAGCCGCATTTAATGCAGCGGTATGCAATGGGGCTATGATAATAAACCAATCGTTTAAGTACTGCCGGGCAAAGGCAATTATTTTATCCTTGTATTTACCTTTAACTTTCAAAGGAATATACACCCCCTGAGCAAAGGTTTTGGTGTTTTCTTTGCGTAAATGAAGTAGCAGATCAGTAAGCCAAAGTTTAATTCTGCCGGTATAACGTTCTGCCCATAGTTGGGTGATATCGCTATCATCAGCAACATATTGATCTCTTATTTTATAATCAACTGGGCGGCGGTTATCCGGGTCAACCAGGCTAAGATCCCAAAGCTCGCACCCCTGGTAAACATCAGGCACACCGGGGCAGGTAAATTTAAGCAGCACCTGTACCAACGAATTAACAACTGCATGATCTGCTACCTTGCTTTGTAAATCGGTAAAGCCTTTCCAAAACAGGCTGTTTTGATCCAGCAGCTTTGCAGCAAATTCTAATGTACCCTTTTCATATTGCTCATCAGGCTCAGCCCATCCGGTATGTACTTTAGCTTCGCGCAGCGCTTTGGTTAAATAAGCCTGTAGCCTTTCATTAAAGTTATCATCACCTTCGCCGGGCATTGGGTAAGCACCTGCCAAGGTTTGATAGATCAAATATTCATCGTTGGCATCCGGAGCATTATTTTGCTTTAGGTCAGCATTGATTTTTTGCCAGCCGGATACTGTACTGATCCATTCTTCACCCATATCTGTTAACACGTTCAGCCTCGCCCTTACATCTTCACCACGTTTGGTATCATGGGTAGATGTGCCATTGATAGATAGCGGTAGGTTTTGTTGCCGTTCAACCATATCCTGATGAAACTGCTCTATTTCAAGACCAAACGTTCCCGGTGAATCACCAACTTCATTGTGACCAATAAAACGATCATAGGTATACATCAGGGTATCTTCAACACCCTTCGCCATCAGCGGACCGGTAAACTGCATACAACGCTGGTAAAAATGAAGCGCGTTTAAATTATGCCGGGTATCAGCATCCTGTTTTAACAACGCATCAGCTAATAATCCAACCGCTGTTTTTAATTCAGATTTATTTTTGGTGATTGATACTAAAATAGATTCGATGGCCTTACTCTCATCTTTGTTTAAAGGAAAACTATTGCCATAATACCGGTAAACCGGACAGCGGATCAAAAATTCGCCAATGGCCAACTTTAACAAATCCGGTTCTGTCTTTTCCAGATCTGCATCATTAACCAATTTTAAGTTTAAAAAAAGCCGGTATAAATTTTCAAGCTCACCAGCCATGTGCTTATATAGGATATTAGCTTTCTTTTCGAGTATGGCTTCCGTTACCGGTTTTTTATCTGTAACTAACTTATTGTAAAACCTGGTAAAAATCCTTTTACTTTCATCTGCTGTAAGAAGGTTATTCACTATAGCTAAAAAATCATAGCCGGTATTACCCTGCACAGGCCAGTCTGCAGGAAACTTTTCACCTTCCTCCAAAATTTTTTCTACTACAATATAAGTTTCATCCCCAGTTAAGGCACGCAACCTTTTAAGGTAAGTAGCCGGGTCATATAAACCGTCAATATGATCTACACGAACACCTTGGATAAGGCCCTCATCCAGTAAGTTTTTAATAAACTGATGGTAATGATCAAAAACTTCCTGCTCCTGAATATTTAAACAGATAAGGCTGTTCACTGTAAAAAACCGACGGTAATTTATTTCATGCTCACTATCCCGCCAATAGCAAAGCTGGTAATATTGCTCATCCGCAATTTTTTTCAGCACTTCATCCTGCAAATTGATTTTGTTTAAAACTGATTCGATGTGGTTTTTAACTTCAGGCTCGTTATAAATATTTTCCAGCTGCTTTTTCAGTTCATCAATTTCATATTCATTATTTTGAGCCTTTGCAATAATATCCTTTATAGTTGGGGGCTGTTCTATATTATCATTTTGAAAAATAGTAAGATATGATTGCAGGTTTACCGGATAATTTTGCCCGCCATAGTTCAACTCAAACCGGTTGTTATTATAAGATAAGCTTAACTGTTTATCCCTGATTATTTCATCAATCGGGCTGCCCAAAAACGGAACCATCAGGCGACCGTTAAAGGCCGGTACATCCCAAATAATATCAAAAAAACCGGCGTATTTTGATTGCCTGCCTTTCTCCATTACATCCATTAACCAGGCGTTGTTGGGGTGAAAAGCCATGTGATTGGGCACAATATCCTGCAACCAACTGATGTTTAAATTTTTAAGCTCGTTACTTATAGCTCTCAGCTCATCCAGCGTACCTATTTCGGGATTGATACGATGAGGGTTTACCACATCATAACCATGATTACTGCCTGGCGTGGCCTCAAAAATTGGTGAAGCGTAAATAGTACTTACCCCCAGTTTGTGCAGGTAAGGAATTAGCTGCTTAAAGTCTTTAAATGTAAAGTCTTTATGAAACTGTATACGATAAGTGCTAACCGGGTTAAACATAATATTGGGTGTAAATTATTATAGATTCTGGTTGAACGGTTAAGGACATACCTGTGCTGATTAATTCAGGAGACGAAGCAGTACCTTTCCACTTCCTGTCGGCAGAATCAAACAGTTTTTGCCATTGCTGTATATCATTGGGTATGATGATCGGCTGTTGCTCCGCAGAAAAATTCATAAAGCATACAATGCTTTGGGTGTCCTGCCATCTGTGCAGTGTTATAGTTTTTGCAGATTCATCATACGCTATCTTTAATTTTTTACGATCGGGTATTTTTAGCGCGGGATATTTTTTGCGCAAAGCGATCAACGCTTTATAATATTGCAGCATCGTTTTTTGTGGCTCCTCATCTAAAATATCCCATTGCAATTTTGATTGCTGAAATGTTTTCATCGCATCCGGATTAGGAGCTTCGCCTTCACTATGAAAAGCAGCAAATTCTGCCTTCCGGCCCTTACGAACAGCTATTACCAGTTCCGGATCTGTATGGCTTATAAAATATAAAAACGGGTGCGGCTCACTATATTCCTCGCCCATAAACAACATTGGTAAAAAAGGACTCACCATTACCGCGCCAGCTAATAACTTTTGCATTTCAAAGCTGAATAACTGGCTGCTGCGTTCACCCAGCATACGGTTACCCACCTGGTCATGATTTTGAGAAAACACCACAAATTGCCGGCCCGGGTTATTTTCAGTAGTGGTACCAAAATATTTTTCCCGGTGAACCGAATACTGCCCGTGGTATACATAGCCATTAACATAAGCTTCGGCTAATGAGCTTACCGGGTTAAAATCTGAATAATAGCCTTCCTTTTTACCGCCTGCTGTTACTCTTAAAGCATGATGAAACTCATCTATCCATTGGGTATCCATGCCATAGCCCTGTTGATCTAACGGGTTAATGAACCTCGTATCATTAAGGTCACATTCTACAATCAGGTAATGTATTTTTCCCGTTTGCTGCATAAGCTCATCAACATGCTCCTTAATTTCGCGCAGAATATGTTTAGGGCTCAAATCCTTTATAGCATGCACAGCATCCATGCGTAAAGCATCCACATGAAAATCGCGAAACCACATTAGCGCGTTTTCAATAAAATAGCGGCGCACCTGGTTACAACCGGCATCATCAAAATTTACGGCGTTTCCCCAGGGGGTTTTATATTTATCAGTAAAGTACGGCCCATATTTATTTAAGTAATTACCCTCGGGCCCAACATGATTATATACTACATCTAAAACTACAGCCAGTCCTTTTCGATGACATGCATTAACCAATTGCTGTAAACCAAAGGGGCCGCCATAACTATTTTGAACTGCAAAAGGATAAACACCATCATACCCCCAGTTCCTGTCCCCGGGAAATTGTGCTACTGGCATAAGCTCAATAGCGGTAATACCTAAATCAATTAAATAATCAAGCTTTTGCTCAATGCCTTCAAAAGTGCTTTCGGGTGTAAATGTGCCGGTATGCAGTTCATACATAAGGTAATCCTGTAAAGCTATGTTCTGCCAGCTCCCATCGGTCCAGTTAAAATCATTTACATTAAATGCCTGTGATGGGCCATGAACACTATCCGGCTGAAATAAAGAGGCAACATCCGGCACAGGTTCATTATTAATAATAAAACGGTAAGTCATACCGGGTTTTAACCGGTCAGTATCTAATTTCCAGTATCCCAACTCCTGCTTTGCAAGAGGCAATAAAGCCTGATCCCTTATGCTGATGAATACGCTATCTGCAAGCGGAGCCCAAACTAAAATTTCAGCTGTTCCTGAAACATTAAAAGTAACCCCAATAGTTCTTTGATTTACATTAATCTTGTTCATTATAAATAATTTGACTGGAGTACAACCAATGATCTATCCTTAACAAGTATAGTTTGACCTGCGTTAAACTTTTCACCCGATTCTTTCATATCCGCTTTGCTGGTATCAATAATTATTCTCCAGTCCGAAGCATATATCTCATGGGGCAACTTATAGTTTAAAGATCCATCATGGGCATTAAAAATGACGTAAAAACTATCATCTGTAACTTTATTGCCTTGAGAATCTGCCGCATTTATGCCCTTTCCATTTAGAAAAATTGCAAAAGACTTAGCATGGTCCTGGTTCCAATGTTCCTCTTCCATTTGCAGGCCATCAGTTAAAAACCAGGCTATATCTTCAATTCCATTCGCTTTAACAGGAGTCCCTCTAAACCAGTTCTTTCTTGAAAATACAGAATGCTGATTTCTCAAACGAATAAGCTTACGTGTAAATTTCAGCAATTCTGTATCGACTGTATCCCAGTGCAACCATGAAATTTCGTTATCCTGGCAATAGGCATTGTTGTTGCCTTGTTGTGTACGGCTTAATTCATCACCTGCTAACAGCATTGGAACACCTTGTGACAAGAAAAGGGTAGCTATAAAGTTTCTTTTTTGCTTTTCGCGCAACTCATTAATTTGGGGATCATCCGTAGGCCCTTCCACGCCGCAATTCCATGAGCGGTTATGGCTTTCTCCGTCATTATTGTTTTCATCATTCGCTTCATTATGCTTTTCGTTATAGCTCACCAGGTCATTTAAAGTAAAGCCATCATGAGCGGTTACAAAGTTGATGCTTGCCGTAGGTCTTCTATAGTCTTTATACAGATCAGCACTTCCGGTAATACGATTGGCAAATTCCCCTAAAGTGTTTTCAGATCCACTCCAATAATCGCGGATGCAATCCCTGTATTTACCATTCCATTCTGCCCACCCCGCTGGAAACTTTCCAACCTGGTATCCTCCTT